>CBDUZY010000648.1:0-1514 GCA_965371825.1 uncultured bacterium | reverse complement strand
GGTAACCAAGGGCAGGATGCCCTGCGTCGCCGGCTTCATTTCCCGAAGCGGCGGACGCACGATTAGGATTACGGCGACGGGATCGAGGAGTGGAACGGCGCTCGAACTCTCCACGACGACAGGCATACACGGCGGGAAGTGGGTCAGCGCCTCGCGAAGTCCGGCCGCCAACCCGCCGGCCCGATGGCGGAGTCTCTCTACGCAACCGGCACCGGCGCCAAGATACCGAGCGGTGTCCTTCCCGGGAGTTTCGAGCTTAGCCCGGGGCTCGAAGTAGAAGTCGCGGTCGCCTTCGTTCCCCCGGCCGGGCAGCGGTTCGTCAGCGCCACACACCGGGCTGATCTTCAAGCAGCCGAGGCCCGGCAGAGACTGGACCAGGTGTGTGACGAACAGCGTCTTTCCGCATCCCGAGTGAGGGCCAACAACCGACAGTACCTTGCGATTCGCAGCCATTGGCACCTGCAGCTCTTAACGGGCCATCGACGGTCATCGGCTATCGGGCACTACCCGGTGATAACCCGTGTACACGTTCATACGCCTGCCACGAAGGAAGCCGACAAGCGTCAGGCCGAACCTCTTGGACCACTGCACGCCCAGTGCGGACGGCGCCGAGGTCGACGCCAGCAGAGGCACGCCGTGGGCCACCGCCTTCGCCACGATCTCCGCGGAGAGCCTGCCGGTCGTCAGGGCGATCTTCTCGGACAAGTCCATGCCCGCCCGTAGGGCCATCCCGGCCACCTTGTCGAAAGCGTTGTGTCGCCCGACGTCCTCGGCGAAAAGGAGGAGCCCGTCCGTGTCGGCAATCCCGCACGCGTGGACACCTCCCGTCAGGCGATAGAGGCGACCGCGCCGACTGAACTCCTTGCCGAGGTCTGCAAGACGCGATGCTTCGATCGTCACCTCGCCTTGCACCGGACGACAACTGTCCAGACGGGACGGATCTCGCGCGGTTCCACCGCCGCCACAACCGGTACCGAACGTCCACCGCCGATAAATGCTCTCGACCGCGTCCTCGTCAAAGCGCCCGGTGCACATGACACGACCGGCGCCAACGTCGAACCGAACCTCGGGGAGCGTGTCTCGGTCTTGCCACAACCCCTCCGAGACGAGAAACCCAAGCGCCAGCGCCTCTACGTCGCAGGGCAGAGCCAGCATGGCGAGCAACGGTGTCTCGTTGAGCACCAACTCGATGCGCTGCTCGCGAATGACCGGGTCGTTGAGGGCTGTCTGCTCACCGCGGCGGAAGCGGCGAATCGGCCACTCGGTAGTCAGCTCGAGTTCCTCCAAACTCGGTCGCGTCTCGAGGTCGGGGCTATGATCGACTTTGTCTTCGGAATGCACTCACTTCTCCCGATGGACCGTCGGTCGCGCACGAGAACGCGTGCGTCGGCAAGGATCTACGTAGTACGCTGCGAAACCACATTCTTGCCCTTAAGGCCCTCGATCTTGTCTGTCGGCCACCCGAGGACCTCGGCCAGTATCTCGTCCGTGTGTTCGCCGAGGAGCGGTGGTGG
>CBDUZY010000647.1:0-1592 GCA_965371825.1 uncultured bacterium | reverse complement strand
CGTGATGGCGCCCGCGAGATGCTGGGCAAGGCGATCGAGGCTGAGGTGACCGACTTCAGTGCGTGGCAGAACGAGGACCGATGGGTAAACTCGCTAAACGACACACACACCTGTCCCGACTCGGCGGTCTTCGAGACGACGTTCCGGTGTGCGGTGCTCGGGTGCGATCCAGAGTATCGTGACTGGGGAACGGAACTGGGCGGGGACGTGCTTCATGTAACCGGCGCGTCGGTTGTACCGAGTTCGCGGTACGACGTGGCCCAATTGGGAGCGAGCTGTCAGAACATCGAAGCCACTTGTGCGGTCGCGTCTGGGGAATTGTCTATCTGCACACCCGTCGTCGGGAACGTCGACGACGATCCGCAGCTCAATGTCTTGGACGTGACCGAGGTCGTAGACCACGTCAAAGGGGCGGGCGACTCGCTGTCCAAACCGCGTGTCCACACGCGGCCCAACGTGCCGGATGCTCTCGGCGAGAACGTCAACGTCCTCGACGTCGCAACGGTGGTGGACGCACTCAAGGACAAACCCTACGGATTCCCCGGCGACTTCGGGCCGTGCACCGACGCCTGCCCCGGCGAGGCTGCATGCCCGTAGCAGTTACACCGGCGGCCCCAGGGCCGTCTCGAGCCGAGCGCGGAGAGTCAGTCTTGCGTGTGGTAGGTACCCTGGCGAGTTGAACCGCCGCTAGTTCTCCTGCCGCGCTCACGAATCAGATCGGAGAGAATCTCCTTGGCCATCTGCATCTGAGGATCCTTGCCCGCGCAGTACCGAATGTCCCGGTCTATTAGGTAGTCCGGAGTCGTCGGGTTTCCCTCGAGCTCGAACCGGTGCCCGGGAAGCAGGAGTATGCCGTCGTCACCGACGTTGCGCACCGAGCCGACGGAAATGACATGCCCCGGCGTCGGCTCTCCAACCAGGGGCCCGCGCCGTGACCGCTTAACGGCGTCGACGACGATCTCCTTGGCGCTTCGCGTGCCGTCCGCGATGAGGATCACGACCGGTTTCTTCCACATCGGATTCTTGCGGTCGCCCCCCGGTTCGTCTCGCTGCCCGAGTAGAAACCTCGCGGCCTTGTCCCATGTGCCGCCAAAGCCGTCGCGGTAGTCGAGGATCAAGCCGTCTGCGACCGGCTGCAGGGCGTCGAGTGTGTCATACTCATCCCCCTCGCCCAGTAAGGTCCATCCGTGCAAGTAGGCGAACTTCTGATTCTTGTGCACGATGAGACTTACGCTCTCACGCACGGCCCGTTGCATCTCACGGTACAAAGACGCCTTAACCGGTTCGATCGCCACGTTGAAGATCAAGCCCGGCCTGCGCCTTAACCTCATGTGCACCAGAGTGCCGGCCTTGCCTCGAAAGGGGACCACCGGTCCGAACGCCTCTCCATCGACCGAAACGAGTTCATCTCCGACGCGGATGCCCGTGTTCTCCGCGGGTGATCCCTCGAGGATGCCGCCGACGAACCAACGACCGTCGACACGTTCCGAAATGATGCCCACGTGCTCGACCTGGTTCTTCGGCGCACCTCCGCCGAAAGCGCTCCGCAGGTGCCAGTAGGACCACTCCTCGTCGGTGTAGTAGCCGAAGTG
>CBDUZY010000646.1:0-1593 GCA_965371825.1 uncultured bacterium | reverse complement strand
TTATCAAGATAGACCGGCCGGCATGGCGAATGGGGCCTTCCACATCGCAGTCCTGTGTGCAGGTGACGCCACGCTCGGGGCCTGTTGTGACATGTTCCAAACCGATGATGCCGGAGATGCGGTCTGTCGCGAAGTGGCCGAGATCAACTGCGTGTATCCGCCGCGAAACTCGACGCTCGAGCCCGCCTGGCGGGAAGGGGCGCTGTGCGAACCGGACCCGTTCCACCCCTCGTGCGGTACCGCCGCCTGCTGCCTTGCCGACGGGTCCTGTGCCGATCTTACCGCCAATCAGTGCGAGCCGGGCGGGGTCTCATGGGATATGGGCGCCTATTGCCATTCGTCCGAAATCGAATGTGAATTCGTGTGCGTTCTAAGCGACGGTCCGTGCACGTTGCCTCATTCGTCCGTGGGCTGCATCGATCCGTTCTGCTGCCGCGAGGTCTGCAACGCTCCGCGCCAGGCTTTCTGTTGCACGGTTGTTTGGGACGATGACTGCGCCATTGCCGCCGCGGAGTTCTGCAGCATACCACCGGCGAACGACGAGTGCGCCCCTACCGGTCGACTCCAGGGAGCGCGACTCGTTTCCGTTCCCGATAGCGTCGAGAGCGACGGCGCCCAAGCGACGGAGAATCCCGGCGACCCCGGATTCTGCTGCCACGGCGAGACACCCTTCGCAAAGGGACTGGGCACCGTCTGGTACAAGTTCGTCGCTCCCGCCGCGTCGATCGAGATCGCCACCTGCCAGAGCAACGCCCCGGCCCAGGACTCGATCCTTCAGGTCTTCGCCGTCGGCGATCCAACGACCGATCACACCGCCTGCAATACTCTCCAGGCAATCGGATGCAACGACGATGCCGAGTCGTGCGCCGCGAGCGAAGCCAACTCCAGGATTTGCCTGACTGATCTGATCCCCGGTGATCTCTACTACGTACTCGTCGCCGCCAAGACCGAAGAGACTCGGCACAGCTACCGCTTGGACATTACGGCATCCTGTAGCGTTGAGCCGACACAACCGTGCCCCTGCCCGCCAGGGGATATCAACTGGCTCAGCCCGCCCAGCGGTGTGGTTGACGCCCGCCGACCCCATTCGCCCGATGATCCATCGGAGGCGTTGGGAATCAACACGGTGGCAGTTAGTGCAGCCGAAGGCTTTGATCGACCGGACTGTTGGAGCATCTGCGAAACGGACCAAGGGAGTGCCGCGAATTCGATCGTGAACGTGCTCGTAAGTGGTAACGGAGCCGTTGTGGTCGACCTCGCACGGCCGATCACCTCGGGTGCGGCGACGACAATAACGTACACCGACGGCGACGCCGTTTCCACGACCGGTCTGTTCATTTCCCATCCGGGTAACGTGAACGGCGACGACGTGGCCGATCCGGCGGACGTGCTGGCCTTGATCAGCGCCCTCGACGGAGTTGCGGCCCTTGTGTGGGACGTTTGCAGCGGAGACCTCGATCGTAGCGGCGCGGTAACACCCCTTGACGTGCTGGAGGCCGTCGACCTGCTCAGCGGGGCCGGTACCTATGCCGTCTGGAATGACACGGCGAAGCCCGTTATCGACGGGATATGCCCCTGAAACGTCAAAACATC
>CBDUZY010000645.1:0-1595 GCA_965371825.1 uncultured bacterium | reverse complement strand
CGTCCGGCCCCTGGCGGTTGAGCTGGGTGGGGTCGTGGAACTTGAAGAACCACTCCAGCAACTCGCGATACGTGACAACGCTAGAATCGTATCGGACTTGTACGGTCTCGGCGTGTCCCGTATTTCCGGAGCACACTTGTTCGTACGACGTGCTGGTGTCCGTCCCGCCCATGTAGCCCGAGACCGCATCAACGACACCGGCTACCTGCTGAAACCGGTCCTCCATGCCCCAGAAACAGCCGCCGGCGAAGTAGGCGGTTTCGGCGGACCCGGTACTGCGCTCCTTGGGGGCATTCTCATTTTCGTCGACGAACTGCAGCGCCGCGGAGTTGATGCAGTACCTTTGCCCGGTTGGCGCAGGCCCGTCGTCGAAGAGGTGTCCGAGATGGGCACCGCATCGGCGACAGGTAACCTCGGTTCGGGTCATACCGAGGCTCTTATCCTTCGCGGTTTCGATGCGACTCTCGGCCGCTGGGGTATGGAAGCTAGGCCAGCCACACTCGGAATCGAACTTTGTTTCGGAGGCGAACAGCTCCAGGCCGCAACCGATGCACTTGTAGACGCCGTCGCCCTTGTGATTCCAGTACTCGCCCGTGAACGGTTGCTCCGTACCCTTCTCGCGCGTCACGAAATATTGCTCCGGCGTTAGCTCCGCGCGCCATTGCTCATCGGTCTTCTCGATCTTGTCGCTCATGATCTCCTCATCGCCCCGTTTGGCGGACGCCCCCGTGTCCCTAGTTGCTCCGGCCTCTCCGGCCCCGAGGCCTTTGCCACGATCTGACGTGCTGGCTGGCGCCGAGCGCTCACACGCGGCGATCAAGACCGCCGGCACCACCGCCGCAAGAACCAGTCCACTCTTCACTATTCGACATCGGGTCATGGGTCGTTACTCCCGCAAGGGCGCTCCGACGGCCCGGCCCTGCGTACTCCTTGAAGTCCGTCGACTACGGTTAGCCTTGCAGGTTCCCGACCACGTTACGCCCTTGGCTTGAACGACCGGGACCACTCCACGGTCTTGATGAGGCCGGTGCTCAGCGGCGTCTGCGGCTCATACCCGAGCAGTGCCTGTGCCTTGCCGATGTCCGCTACGTACCGCGTCACCTCGCCCACCCGGCTGGGAAGGTAGCTCACGTTCGGCTCTTTCCGCATCGCCAGGGCGATGATGTTCACCACATCCACCAGCGTGTTGCCGTGGCCGTAAGCGAGGTTGATCGTCTGCCGCGTGACGCGGCCCTGGGCGAGGGCGTCGATTCCCGCGACGACCCCCGTTGTGCAATCGTCGACGTAGGTGAAGTCGAGGACCTTCTCCTTGCCGTAGACAACGATCGGCTCGCCGCGAGCGATGCGGTCCATGAACAGCGGGATGACGCGTTCGAGTCGATCGATGTCGTTGTCGTAACGCCCGTAAACATTGCTGAATCTGAACACCAAGAATGGCAGGTCGTAGCACTGTGCATAGGAGTAGACGAGGGCCTCGCCGGCGATCTTGCTTGCGCTGTACGGGCTCTCCGCCACTACGAAGTCAGCCGTAGCCTCGTGCGTGACGTGACGGTGGATGTCGCCGTAGACTTCGCGCGAGCTGGCGAAGACGATCG
>CBDUZY010000644.1:0-1622 GCA_965371825.1 uncultured bacterium | reverse complement strand
TATCCACCACGTCGACCGGTCCCACATGGTCCCGTCGATCGCAACCGGCGGATACCTGGATGCTCTGCTCGACATCGTCCGCCGCCGGAAGATCCACTTGCTCATCCCGCTGATCGACTCGGAATTGCTCCTTGTCGCCCAGGCGACTGAGCGATTCGCCGAACTCGGCTGCCGGGCGCTGATCGCATCCAAAGAAGTCGTGAGCGTCTGCCGTGACAAAATCGCCACCTACCAGGCCCTTACCGAGGCCGGGATCGACACACCGACCACCTGGACCTGGCGGGAGGTAAGGCAGAAGAAGCGGCACCGCTTCCCGTACTTTCTCAAGCCGCGTGCGGGCAGCGCAGCCATGGGCAACTACGTGATCCGCAACCGCGACGAGCTCAACACCTTCGGCCGGCGGGTCAAGGACGCCATCGTGCAGGAGTTCGTCGAAGGAGCGGAGCACACCCTCGACGTTTACACGGGTCTCGACGGCAAGCCGCGATGCGTCGTGCCGCGCAAACGCCTCGAAGTTCGCTCCGGCGAGGTCAGCAAAGGGCTTATCGTCAAGGACCCGGCGATCATGGCCGTGGGCCGGCGCGTGGCTGAGATGCTCGGCGGCTGTCGAGGCGTGATAACGGTGCAGTGCATCGTCACGCCGAAGGGCCGCATTCGGGTAATCGAGATCAACCCCCGCTTCGGTGGCGGCGTGCCGCTCGCCATCCACGCCGGTGCCGATTTCCCCAAGTGGATTCTGCAGGAACTGATGGGTAGACGCCCGCGAATCAACCCGACCGCCTTCCGCAACGACGTGGCCATGCTCCGTTACGACGACTCCGTTTTCGTTCCAAACGCGTCGAAGTCGATCCGTCGCTGAAGGGTTTGGTGGTCGTCAGTCCCACACCCCCGATGTATCGGGAACGGGGCACCTGTCGTAGTTTGGGGTCTTGGATCAGACGACGGGGGAGTTAGACTTGTGTCCTGATCATGACTTCGACCGCGGTCATCTTCGACCTTGACGACACGCTATACTCCGAGCGTGAGTATGCCTTCAGCGGGTTCGAAGCTGTGGCCGGGTCGTTCGAGTACGTGTTCGGCGATCCCGGCGAGATTGCGGCTGACATGCGGCGACTGTTCGACACCGAGCATCGCCCGCGCGTCTTCAACGCCCTCCTCGCGGAGCGAAACCTTCCCGAGGATCCGGCCCTCATCAGGCTCATGGTTGAGCTGTATCGCGCCCACACCCCGGTGATCCAACTCTTCCCCGACGCGGATTCGGCCCTGACACGTCTGCGAGATCGCTGCAAGCTCGGCCTGATCACCGACGGACCGGCCGAGCAACAGTGGGCCAAAATAGATGCACTGGACCTGCGACCGCGCCTCGACGAGATTATCGTTACCGGAGAGCTGACCGGCCGCGAAGGCGGAGACCAAATCGTTCAGCCGGGAACCCGGGCCGCCGGCTTCGCCAAGCCACACCCGCTGGCGTTCGAGCTAATAGCCCAGCGGCTGGGAATCGGACCCTCGCTCTGCACCTACGTGGCTGACAATCCAGCCAAGGACTTCGTCGCCGCCAACACGCTCGGCTGGACGACAATCCGCGTGCGGCGTGCCGACGGAATCTACCGAGACCGAGCCGC
>CBDUZY010000643.1:0-1638 GCA_965371825.1 uncultured bacterium | reverse complement strand
GCAAGGCGGTTTGGAAGCGTGCGATCTCCTCAGGTCCGTGTCGCTCGATCTGCTCGCACGGCAGCCCGGCAGACAAGTCGGCGAAGCGAACGGTTCGCAGTTCGGCCCGCCCCTGTTTCACCGACGGAACGGAGAGCGTCGTTCGCGAAGGAGCGTCGCAGTCCACCACGAGGTTGATCGCGGTTCCGCCGACCGCATCGGCGAGTCGTCGCGAGACAATGTGCTTCGCCCACACTCCGGGATGGATGAATGCCGGTTGGTGACCGGTTACGATGACCGGAGAATCATCGGAGCTCACCTCCGACAGTCGCGTCCGATGACGCCACTCAGCCAGGGTCGATCCCGCCATGGGCACGTCGGCCGCGCCGAGTGCCTTCGCATTGCGCCGAACCGCCGCGGTGCAACCCGCGGGATCCGGTATCACAAGCACGCCGCCGTCTGCGGCAGGTGCCTCGAGATTGGCGAAATCTAGCATTGATCGCCACAGCGGCAGCAGACGCTACGCTCGGTCTCAGTGGAAGAGTATTTACGAATATCGGCGCCGCCGGGCGCCGCCTTCCGGATTAGCTCCGCCTCAAACACGTCGAGGTAATGTCGAAGCCGAGCCGCGGGATCGTCCAGAAACCCTCCGAAATGTCGAGTCGGATCGTTGTAGATCAGACGAACGGGCAGCTCCCGGATACGAAGCCGTGCCCTGGCCGCCTGAACCCAAAACTGCATCGGCATGGCATAACCGGGAATCGTTATTTCAAAATGTTCAAGCGCCGACACCCGGTAGGCCTTGAATCCGCAAAATGCATCGGTAAGGTTAAGCGCCAGCCGCCGGTTCAGAAGCGTGGTGATCCGGCGGTTGATGGCCCGCCGATCGGCGGGAGCGGCGCCGGCGACATCGTGACCGTGCGGATAGCGCGTGCCGCTTATGATGTCGGCATCGTCCTCGGCGGCGAGCGCCGCGAAACGCGGAATGTGCGAGGCCTCGTGCTGCTCATCGCAGTCCATGGTGATGAGCCAGTCGTACCGACGGCGCTGAGCGAACTCGAAGGCATCGGCAAGACTCTTGCCGTAACCGCGGTTTTCCGGATGGGTGATGATCTCGACGCCCGTCTCCCGACGAAGCAGGCGGGGAGTCGAGTCCGTGGAGCCGTCATCAATGACGAGGATATGGCGGCTGAACCGTCTCGCTTCCTCGAGTACACGAGCCACGTAGCGTTCCTCGTTGAAGACGGGGATGGCGAGCAAGTGTTCGATCGGCATTTGCGGAGGTCCTTACGGGGTCCCGCCGGGCCGCGCGACGGGACCAACCGGAGCAGTTCTTCACTATGCCCGTGCCGAAAGGGCGGGGTGCAGTTCGCGACGGAGCGTGCGATATCTGCCGGCGACGCGGAATCGTATGCGCGGACCTGACGAAAGGCAACATCGTCGGCCATCGAGATGGAATCGTGATTACATATGCTGACATCAAGCGTTGGGCGCTGCCGTACCTGACCGGCACGACGACGCGTGTTGCTTTCGGATGCATCCTGGCCATCGGCTTGTCGGGATGCACGACAATCCGTGAATATCGAGCGACGCGCCAGATTCACCGCGGAGAAAAGCTCCTGGAAAGCGATGACCTCGAGGCGGCGTTGGTGGCGTTCG
>CBDUZY010000642.1:0-1640 GCA_965371825.1 uncultured bacterium | reverse complement strand
GGCGGGCGTTCGCGGCACGTGAGCCACCGCGATAGAATCCCGCGTGGGCGGGCACGGAAACGAGAAGCTAGGCGGCTTACTACGCCGTAAGTCGTTGTTGCTAAGTAGGTTATGCGTAATTGGGCGGGTAGCCCACGGGGACGGAGTCTGCGCGGTTGCCGTTGCGACGGCCGCGCAAGCCTGATACAAATCCTAGCGAACCCCCAAGGCCAATCGAGATGATCGACGACGTACAGATCAAGAAGCTGAAAGTGATTTCCGACGAGCGGGGCCGCCTGATGGAGATGCTCCGGTCCGACGACGAGCTCTTCAAAGGCTTCGGTCAAGCATACATGACGACGGCGTACCCCGGTGCGGTCAAGGCGTGGCATTATCACAAGAGACAGTGGGACCACTTCGTCTGTGTACGGGGGATGATGAAGGTCGTCTTGTTCGACAGCCGAGAGCGTTCCCCGAGCCACGGCGAGATCGACGAATTCTTCATGGGCGATCACAACCCGATCCTGCTGCAGATTCCGCCGCTCGTTTATCACGGCTTCAAGTGCGTGAGCGAGCAAGAGGCGATCGTCGTGAACTGCCCCACGGAAGTGTACGTTTATGACGACCCGGATGAGTTTCGGGTAGACCCCCACGGCAACGACATTCCGTACGACTGGGCCCGAAAGGACGGTTAGCTGGGTATGAAGGGAGTTATTCTAGCTGGTGGGCTGGGAACGCGGCTCGCTCCCCTAACGCGGGTGACCAACAAACACCTGCTGCCCGTCAATGACAAGCCGATGATCTACTACCCGATCCAGTGCCTGGTGAACGCCGGGATCGAGGACATCATGCTGGTCACGGGCGGCGACCATGCCGGAGACTTTCTGCGACTCCTCGGCAACGGCCACGAGTTCGGCCTGCGCGACCTTCATTACACGTATCAGGAGGGCGAGGGCGGGATCGCCGACGCCCTTCGTTTGACCGAGCACTTCGCGGAAGGGGACAAGATCGTCGTCGTACTCGGTGACAATATCATCGAGAAGAACATCCGCCGCGCCGTGGGTGAGTTCTTCGCCCAGGGACCCGGGGCGAAGATCCTGCTCAAGGAGGTACCGGACCCGCAACGGTTCGGTGTCGCGGAGGTCGAAGGCGGGCGGATCGTGAAGATCGAGGAGAAGCCCAAGGACCCGCGGACGAACCTGGCGGTAATCGGAATCTACATGTATGACCGTCAGGTGTTCGACATCATTCGCACCCTCGAGCCGTCGGCCCGCGGCGAGTTCGAGATCACCGACGTGAACAACACCTACATCTCCCAGGGAACCATGACATACGACGTTCTCGACGGATGGTGGACGGACGCCGGTACGTTCGATTCGCTTCACCGTGCGAGCATTCGAGTGGCGGAAGGCGGGGCGAACAAGGTGGATGGGCCGACTCTAAGCGCCGGCGCCAGCGGGAAACCGGGCTGAACATGTCGACAATCCTCGTGACCGGGGCGGCCGGGTTTATCGGCAGCGAGTTTGTTCGCATGTTGCGGCGCGAGCGGTCAGGCACGGGCGTGATCGCTCTTGACGCGCTCACCTACGCAGGCAACCTCGAGAATCTCGCGGAGTGCGCCGAGGGATCTGCCTATCGGTTCGTTCGGGCGGACATCTGCG
>CBDUZY010000641.1:0-1651 GCA_965371825.1 uncultured bacterium | reverse complement strand
CGTTCCTTCCCGGCCTTGTCATATCGTGCAGGCCGGCGTCGGTCTTCGAATGCGAGATCCGTTTGCCGCCCGCCGAGGCTATGCCAGGCCCGAAAGCGCCACAACGCGACCATTTGGGAAACATCTGGGAAACTACCACGGAACTCGAAAAGAGACAGCCGCGTTCACCCCGTAGAACAAGGTGTTCACGGCGTGTTCGTCGCTCTAATAACGGAGAGGGCGGGAGACTAACCATGCGCCTATCGTACAGATGCGCTAGCGGCGTTTTCTCGCGTAAGCACCGACGTACGAGTGGTTTATGCATGAAGTGCGTCGGACAACGGTGGCGCGCATCGCACAATCTCGCAGACGCTTCGTGGGAATATATGGGTAACGCGACCGCGGATCAAGAAAGTCCTCACGGCGGTCGTTCTCCGAAACCAGTCCTATGTATAGACCAACTGGGTGGCGGTCGCAATCCGATTTTGGCCGGCCGTGCAAGCAGGAGTTTCGGGTCGTGAAAGAGACCGGAAAAAGAAAAAAGGACTTCGTGGCGGAAGTTCCGTATGCAACAGATCAACGTCAACCGTGTTCCGCTGGTTCACGACGGTCACGTTCCAAAACGAACAGCCGCAACGTCGATCAGAGGACACCGCCAACGATGAAGTTGGCTCTCGGGACGCTCAGTGATGACGACTCGAAACGGTTTGACGTGGCTGCGGATCTTTTCCTGGCGGAAATCGTCCGTCGGGTCATGGAAAAAGAGGACAGACCGCGAGATGGAACAACGGGCTCTACAGGGTAAACGCTACATCGGCCTGCTCCGTTGCAGTACCCACGGGCAGGCGGATACGAGCATCGTCGACCAGCGTCGAGTGCTCGAAGCGTTTGCGCGCGATCAGGGCCTCGTCCATGTGGACGATGTCGTCCTTGGTGGCGTATCGGGATCACTACCCGGCGCCCGTGACGACATTCCTCAGCTGATTCAGCGGAAAGAAGAAGCTGACGACTTCGACGTGCTCGTGATCCAGGACACCAGCCGCCTCACCCGTGGCGGCATCAAACACGTCCATCACCTCGAATGGATACTCAACGCGGCGGGGATCAAGGTTCTTTATGCTACCGGGCGAAACGCTGACGGTTGGGTAGGCGAGCTTGAGACGAGTTTCAACGCTGGCGTTGACCAGGCGGCTGCTCGGGCCATCTCTTTTGGCTCAGCGCGCGGATCGATGTCATCCATCCTGGATGGTCGCTCCCCCTACTGTCGCCGACCGCCCTACGCCGTCGACCGGCTGTACATCGCGCCGGACGAAACGTTCCTCCACATCATCCGCAACCTGCCGCACGGGCGACAGCTTCAACTGCATCCGGAAACAAGCGAAGTCATTCGGGAGTTCGGGGCCAACGAGGGGTCCGGCGTGCCCAACCACTACATCAAGCAGAAGCAAGAACATATCGTTCTCGTCCCAGGTGACGACAAATGCGTTGACAGCCTTCGTCAAATGTATCGGCGACACTACGTGGACGGCCTGGGTAGATATCGGATCGCCAAGGAGCTCAACGATGCGGGTGTTCCGTCGCCAAGTGGCAAGAAGTGGAGTACACATACGATAGGGGCAATCCTCCGCAATCCGATCTACCTCGGCCGTGGCATCGCCAATCGATACACGTC
>CBDUZY010000640.1:0-1665 GCA_965371825.1 uncultured bacterium | reverse complement strand
AAATCATATCGTGAACATAGCTTGAAATACGAGCGTTGTCCACTCGAATTTCAATGTAAATATTGCCAGACCGGATTTCATTAGTGTAATATGTTTATTAAAAGTGAGTTATGCTGTCGCGGCTAAGCGTTCAAATCTTTTTGCAAGCGTCTCTTTAAGGGGAGTCGGGGGCGGTGCGAGAGGTTGGTTGCTAACCGCAGGGTTGTAGGTTCAAGTCCTGCCCGGGGAGCCAGTCTATTTTCGGCACGAAATCCGTCCCGGCGGCGAGGGTCAGCCAGTACTCAGTGACTTGATCAATCCTTTCAGGCTGAGGAATCGAACGGAAATCTGCTTGTATTTCCGTGTGAAACTGCGTTCGACGTCGGAGCAGACGACATAGTTTTCTCCATCCTTGTGGTGTCCCCTGAACGCAACCAGATTGCGCGGATCGAAATTGTCAGCCGACCACTTGCACTCCACAGCGGCCGGGTTGCGCCCTCGACGAACGTACACGAAGTCTACCTCGTGACCGCGTTTGTCTCTCCAGTAGTTGATCTGCTTAGATTGGAACGTGGCATGGAACTCATTGAGAACAAAGTGTTCCCAAAGATGCCCGAAGTCGGTGGGCCGGAGTGCGTGCCACCCGCGATGGTAACAAACAAACCCCGTGTCGAACCCGTAGACCTTCGGTGCTGCGACAATCTCCGTCGGCCGGTGACGGCTGAACGGGCGGACCACATGCGCAACGTGTGTGGCTTCGAGAACATTCAGGTAGTTCGAGATCGTCGTGCGGCTGACCTCACACGGACGCGCGAGTTTTGTAGCCTCGAAGATGCCACCGCTTTGCGCGAGGATCAGCTCGACGAACCGCTGAAAGGAGCTCCTACGTTCCAGTCGAAACAGTTCCTGAATATCCTTGGCCCAGTACGCATCCATCCAATCCTGAAAGTCGTTTTCGGGGAGCGCCTTCGGCATGAAGAACGGAGGCAAACCGCCCCTCAGAAAACGGTAGGGGAGATCATCGTTTCCAAACTCCGTGGAGTCTTGCGAGATCATCGGGGTCAACCAGATATCTCGTTTCCTACCAGACAACGTATCTTTGAACTTGGAGGACGCTCCAAGCGTCGACGAGCCGGTGGCGATGACCTTGGTGTCGGCATAGTGGTCGGCGGCGATCTTGAGAAGCTGAGACGGATTCTGGAGCCGGTGGATCTCATCCAACACGATCGTCTTCCCGCGAAGGTCGTTCAGAAATGCTTCCGGATCCTCCATTTGACGGCGGGTTCGGGGCAGCTCACAGTCGAAGTATTGAGCGCCAGGAAGGGAACGGCATAGAACGGTCTTGCCGACTCGACGGACGCCAGAAAGCCATATCACCGTTTTCTCGCGCCAGGCGAGAGCGATCTTCTTGCGCCAGAAAGTGCGTTTGACCATATGCATGTAAGATGGCACATAGTACTACCAAACGCAAGTTGAAAAGCGATCGGTTCCGCTCACAAAACCCACCAGCGCCAGACACCCTACCTCTGGTCTAGTCAGAGCGGGTGATGAGATAGTCCAAGCCCTTTGGAAACGAAGGGGCACTTGTAACCGCAGGGTTGCTGGTTCGAGTCCAGCCCGGGGTGCCAGCATTCTTAAGAGAATGCCCTGCAACAGGTTTCGTTGCAGGGTGTTGTTGTGTGTCGA
>CBDUZY010000639.1:0-1676 GCA_965371825.1 uncultured bacterium | reverse complement strand
TCGTCGGAGGTCAGTTGCCCGGCGAACGATTCGAACAACTGCACGGCGTCGGCACCGGCCTCGATCTGGAACATCAGATAGTCGACGGTCATGTCCGCGAGCTTACCGAGCAGCCGATGAAAGCCCGCCGGATCGTCACGCATGAACGCTTTCGTGGCCTTGGGGTCCGCCCCGAGGCTCCTGCCCTCGACCAGGAAGTAGGCCAGGGTCATCGGCGCCCCGGCGAACCCCAGCACGGGCAGCTCGCCGCCCAAAGCTTTTCTTACGTTCCGTATTGTTTGGGCTACAAAGGCGAGATCCGACGTCGGGTCGACTCGGCGAAGGGCGGCGACATCGCTACTCGATCTAACCGGAGACTCCAGCCGCGGCCCGGGGCGGAACAGGAACCGTGCCCCCATCGGCGTAAGCGGCGTCAGGATGTCCTGGAAGATCACAATAGCATCGACTCCGAGCCGCTTCGGCAGCAGCGATGCCTCGGTCGAAAGGTCGGGGTCCCGAAACATTTCCTCGAGCGGCATGTCGGCGCGCTCCCGAAGGGCGCGATACTCGGGGTCGGTCCGCCCCGCCTGGCGCATCAGCCAAACGGGTGTACGCTCCGTACGCTCACGCCGCGCCGCACGTAGAAAAAGGTGGTCTCTTACCATCGGTCACCCCCTTCTCTCCCCTTCGGAAAGCGACCGCAAATCCACCTCATGCGTTCACTGAGAAGCATAAGTGTTCTCCTTTTCGATAGGCGTCGGGGTGCAGGTAGGCGTCGAACACGGCAGCCACGTTGCGTATCAGGACCCGTCCCAGCGGCGAAGTGACTCGGATGACGTTGTCCTCACCGACGGTTACGAGCCCATCCCTCTCAAGCTCCGTGATTATCCCGAGTTCACGCGAGAAGTGCTCTGCGAAATCGACGTCGAATCTGTTCTCAATCGGCCGGGGGTGGATCTCGGCCGTGCAGTAGAGCTGACTGATAGCAGCCTGGCGGATGAGGTCGTCTCGGCTGAACGGCAAGCCCCGCTCGATCGGCGATTCGCCGCTTTCGATTCGCGCCGTGTAGCCTTCGACGTCCTTCTGATTCTGCAGGAACCCCACGCCGAGCAAGTGGCTGATTGACGACGCCCCGACCCCCAGCAACCGCAGGTCTCCACCGGTAGTCATGCCCTGGAAATTGCGTTGCAGCGTGCCCTCGTCCGAGCTCCGGGCAAGCGCCTCGTCACCCTTGGCGAAGTGGTCGAGCCCGATGAACCGGTATCCGTTGCCCTCGAACAGCTCCAGCCCGATTAGGAACATATCCAGCTTGGTTTCGCTGTCCGGCAGGCGGGTGTAGTCCATCCCTCGCTGGGTTGCGATCTTCTCTGGAATCTGCGCGTAGTGGTAATAGGCCACACGATCGGGCGACAGCTCGATGGTGCGTTCGATGGTGTAGCGAATCGTCTCCGGCGTCTGATACGGCATACCGTAGATGAGATCGAAGTTGATGCTGTCGAATCCCACCTCACGACAGGCCGACACGACGTCCCGAACCAACTCGAATGGTTGGATGCGATGGACGTGCCGCTGTGTTTGATCGTCGAAATCCTGCACGCCTATCGAAACGCGGTTGAACCCGATGCGGCGCAGACCCGCGAGCTTCTCGGGTGTGACCCCGCGGGGGTCGACCTCCATGGCGACCTCGGCGTCGGCGG
>CBDUZY010000638.1:0-1699 GCA_965371825.1 uncultured bacterium | reverse complement strand
CACAGCGACCGAATGCGCTCTTCCTCTTCGCAGTCGTTGTTGATCCATACCGACATGCCCGGCGGCACAAACGGAATCGGCGGCGTACTCTGACAGCGGTCTATCACGACGTTCTCGGCGGGGCCTGCGATCTCCGACTCCCGGCCCACTACGCCCGTCGTACGATCGCGGTCGACGTCATACCACGCACCTCGGAACATACGCTTGGCAGCAATGGCGTTGTCGATCATGCCGTCGCGACCGTCGCCCACGACAAACGCGAACTGAAAGACCATCGATTCGCCGGGATACAGCTCGCTGAACGGGCCGACGCTGACAACATAACGAATGTCACGCGGCACGGTGGAGGGTCTCTGAATCGTCTGCCGGGACAGAACCTCGTAACGCTCGAAGTCGTTCGTCGGATCGCCACCATCCTCGAACGACTGGTCACCGGAGAAGTCCGCAAACGTATTGAAACACACGCGCTCCGGCGCGCGAACTCCGTAGGGGTCAACCGGGTGTCCGAGTGCAAGAACGCCGAAGTAACCCGGAGTCTGGCCACCGTCACCGTCGATGTCGTACGCATAGCCGATATCCAGTGGAAATCCCCCGAACTCCGTGCAGACCGCCTCTGTGGAGTAGAACCCCGTGGCGTCATCCGTGAAGTATCCCGGCTGATTGCGGTTGCCGCAGTCGGGGTCGACGAAACAACCGAGATAGATATCTTCGAGGATTGCGGTGCCGATGTTGGTGATCGTGAACTCGACACCGATGAAGTCGTCGAACTCATCGTCGCTCCACTGGTAAGTCTCCTGGCGCAGCATGATGTCGAGCGGATTGTGCTCGGGGTAGATCTGAAGAGAGGTCGGCTGGTTGTCGGTGTACCAGCAGCTGAACATCTGATTGGACACGGCGGCGAAGTCCTCGTCGATCATCCCGTCGGTGTCGTCATCCCTTCCGTTCAGCCAATCCTCATCGACCATCCCGTCGCCGTCATCGTCGGCATCGGGATCCGGGTGGCGCTTGCCGTTCGCAGCCCCTTCGGCTGAGCGATAGATGATGTCGATCGGATCCTCGGTCGGGCGCATTTCGAACTCGTAGCTCGAAGTCGATACGGCGGGCACACCGTTCCTGATGGCGCCGACCCAAAGACCGGACGCATAAAGATACTCAACACCGCTTCCTGAAGGCCACTCCGCCGACGGCGCGTCGGCAAACGGCTGGCCCGAACCCGGCAAGGAGCCGAACAGCCCCCAGTTGCCGATGTGCATGTTGAGCTCTCCGACGTTGTGTACGTTCGATCCGTCGATAACCAGCACACGATTGAGATCATTCGATGGCGTCTTGCCGGTGTGAGGGGGTGTGGGGGCCAGTCGGGCATCCGCCGGCAAGCCAAGGAGCAAGCAGACTGCGCAAGTCAAGGCGATGAAACGCGCACCTCGGTCAAACATAGCCATTCCTCCGATCGGAAACCCCTCCCGAACGAAAGCTCGAATCATCCGGAAGGACCGTGAATACAGGGAGGTGGGGCCAGTAAACCGAGGAGACTACCCGAAGCGGCAGGTCTCATTATGCGAGAGGATAGGTTTACTCTTCAACAATAGCACATGAAAAGGGGGAAGGCAAAACCTACTTGCCGCCTACTTGCCGCCGCCGGGATCTTAGATCATATAGAAGCGGCTGGAACCTCCATCAACCGTAGGTTAGTTTGGGTAGT
>CBDUZY010000637.1:0-1722 GCA_965371825.1 uncultured bacterium | reverse complement strand
CTGGTGTACCATTCCTGTAATGGGCTGAAAGTCGTGGATGTTGAACGCCAGGGGAAACACGAACCCGTCCCAACCCACCACATCCAGCGGAAAGTGCTTGTATCGCTGAACGGTCAGACGGTCGGACATCTTCGCCACGATTTCGTAGGGAGGTTCGCCGTGCCGGCCGGCGTCGAACGTCAGTAGCTCCGCCGGCGGCCTGAAATCCCGGTGAGAATAGGGCGCGTAGTCGGTGAGCTGACCGTACTTGTTACGGTATTGCCCGGGGATGCGCAGGTGCGGCCGGCCCTCGAAGACGAGAAGCGACCCACGGTTGTCATCGAGATGGATGCGATACGGCGTCGACTTTGGAATCAGCAAGTAGTCGTGCTCGCGGAAGGGCACTACGCCGTAGACGCTCTCGACAAAACCGCTTCCCGAGGTAACGAAGTACAGCTCGTCCCCGTCGCCGTTGGAGAAGAACCGCCGGGCGGGTTCGACCGGCTTGCATACCCCGACATGGACATCGGCGCTTACGAACAAGGTCCGCCGGCCGGTCAGGAAATCCCCACTCGGCTTCAGATCCTGCGGGCGTACGTGTCGCCTGTGCGGTGGTTGGTCCGTGACCAACTCAAACGGGGCAAAGCCCGGCAACGTCAGATCCTCAACCTCGAACACATCCGTGGGCGGCGTGCGGAAGTACAGAATCGAAAACGGTCCGTTGAAGCCCTCGTAGGTCACGCATTGCTCCATCAGGAGCTTGCCGTCTTCGTCGTGGAAGGCCGTGTGCGGCTTGGCGGGAATCCTGCCGAGCGTGTGTCGGTGTAGCATGACTTATCAACACTCCTACATCGCGGCGCCGGCGTCGAGGAACGAACTCAGATCATCCTCGTTGACGACCGGTTCGCCGGGGCTGACGTTGTTGAGTCTGCCGTCGAGCATCCACCGCTCCAGCTCTTCGACTTGGTCGAAGATTTGATCGAACGAATCGACGACGAACAGCAATGGCTGATAGTGGTGTATCTCGAAATACTGGTTGATCACCCAGTCGAGTTGAAACGGAAACCGCTGAACCTCGGGCGACTCTATACAATGGGCTATCTCACCGTAGGCGCTCAGCAAGCCGCTGCCGTACACGCGCAGTTCCCCGCCGAAACGCATCAAACCGAACTCGATCGTGAACCAGAAGAACCGAGCCATCGCTTTCAGCACGCTGTCCAACCGCCGGACGCGCTCCGTGCCATCGTCGAGGGCGGTGGCCATTCGCGCCGCCTCTCGAGCGACCTCCCCGAAACGCACGAGCACATCGGCGAACCGTGCATCGGTGTGCATAGGCACGTGACCGGCGACGTCATGGAAGATATCCGGCTCCGGGAGATAGTCCAGTTTGCTCCGCTCGCGAATCGTAACCGTGGTCGGAAACGCCCTCTCGCGGAGGCAATCGAAGAACATGTAGGCGGGTACGTATCCGCTGACGGCCCTTGCCGAGAAACCGGTCAGCGGCTTTAGGAAGCGGTTTATGTCCTCGAGCCGCGGAATGGCGTCCGGATCCAGGGCTAGCTTCTCGACGCCTTCCAGGAAGTTCGGGTGTGCATACTTCCGCCAGCGAGGCAGGATTCGAGCATAGAGCGACCGCCAAGTTTCCTGGTTCTCGTCGCTATACAACTCGTATGGTTGGCGAATGTAAAGGTCGCCCCTCGCTCGCGATTCTTCGATGAACGGGGCCTTGGTTGTGGTCAATCC
>CBDUZY010000636.1:0-1747 GCA_965371825.1 uncultured bacterium | reverse complement strand
AGCGGACCTTCATTCAGGACGGCGACCGGATCACGATGACCGGGTGGTGCCAGGGCGATGGCTACCGCGTCGGGTTCGGGGAAGTATCCGGGCGCATTTTACCGCCCAGGAAGTAGAGACGAGACGCCGCCCTTGAACGGAAGTAAGACGAACAGAGATCGATAGGACTGAAAAGGTGCAAATGCGATGACCAATCAGGATTCTTTTCCCATTCGCGGGTACGACCACGTCGAGTTCTACGTCGGGAACGCGAAGCAGGCGGCCCATTTCTACGACCGGGTCTTCGGTTTCAAGCCGATCGCCCGAATGGGACTCGAGACCGGTGTGCGCGACCGGGCGAGCTACGTCATGCAACAGGGCAATGTCCGCTTCGTGCTGACCAGCGCCCTCACTCCCGACCACGAGATCGCCCGCCACTGCGCCCTTCACGGCGACGGCGTCAAAGTGATCGCCCTCGAGGTCGGCGATGCGGAGGCGGCAATGGGCGAGGCCAGGGCCCGCGGGGCAACCGTTCTCCAGCCGGCGCAGGCCGTCGAGGACGACAGTGGCATACTCAAGACCGGCGTAATCGGCTACGCCGGTGATACCGTGTTCAAGGTCGTCGAGCGCGGCAATTACAGCGGCGTCTTCGCCCCCGGCTACGTCCCTCTCGACACTCACGAAACCGAGTTTGTGGGGCTCGCGGCGATCGACCACATCGTCACCAACGTCGGTCTTGGCCAGATGGACTATTGGGCGAGGTGGTTCGAGAGGATCCTCGGTTTCACGCAGCTAACACACTTCACTGACGAAGATATCAGCACCGAATACAGCGCCCTTATGAGCAAGGTGATGGAGAACGGTACGGGCAAGTGCAAGTTCCCCATCAACGAACCCGCTGAGGGTCGCAGGAAATCCCAGATCGCCGAGTACCTGGACTTCTACTGCGGTCCGGGCGTTCAACACATTGCCATGAACACGGCCGACATCTGCAAGACGGTGCGGACGCTGCGCGATCGCGATATCGACTTCCTTCGTGTGCCGGACACCTACTATGCCGAACTGGCCGAAAGAGTCAGCCCGATCGACGAGGACTTCGACGAGCTGCGAGAACTCGGAATCCTGGTGGACCGCGACGACGACGGCTATCTACTCCAGGTGTTCACCCAACCGATGCAGGACCGTCCGACCCTGTTCTACGAAGTGATCGAGCGCCACGGTTCACGTGGATTCGGCGTTGGCAACTTCAAAGCCCTGTTCGTATCTCTGGAAAAAGAGCAGGAGCGACGCGGGAATCTGTAGGGGGAAACGACTGCCGATTCACCGCCCCGGCTTCGGCGCCCGTCAGCCATCTACCCAACTCGTGTGGTAGTTTCTGTCCTCGACACCGGCGGCCACGGTCGTGAGCCTGAAGGGTTTGTAGCTGTCACACATGACTGCGAGCTCACTCGTCCGCTCCATGCCGATCGACTTCTCGTAGGTTCCCGGATGCGGTCCGTGTGGAACGCCCTGCGGATGCAGGCTTATGGACTCGCTATCGATACCGCGCCGCGACGTGAAGTTGCCGTCCACGTAGTACATTATCTCGTCCATGTCCACGCTCGCGTGGCCGTACGGACACGGGATCGCCTTCTCATGGTAATCCACCATGCGCGGGACGAACGAACAGACCACGAATCCGTTCCCGGCGAAAGTCGTATGGACCGTCGGCGGCTGGTGTACCATTCCTGTAATGGGCTGAAAGTCGTGGATGTTGAACGCCAGGGGA
>CBDUZY010000635.1:0-1796 GCA_965371825.1 uncultured bacterium | reverse complement strand
AACTCGGCCGCGGAGTCGAAGACGATGTCGCCGAAGTCCTCGAACACCTCGTCGGGATGGAGTAACTCGGCGGCGATGTGAATGTTGTCGAGTAGATCGACCGTGTAGTGGTCTCCGGTCTCGAGACAGTCGCCGAGATAGGCCCTCAGCAAACCCCGGAGTGTCTCGTCCCGGCACTCGAGCAGTGAGCGCGTGTCGGTGATGCCAAGCTGCCGGATGCGGGTTTGCATTCGGCGGAGCGAGCCGCCGTGAAGGTCATAAGGTACGAGGCGACTGAGGAAGAACCCGCCGCTTGCCAGACCGTCCAGGGACCGCTGATGGATGAATCCGGCGGGCATGAGCTGAAGATTGATCTTCGACGCCCGGTAAACGCAGTGCAGCTCCCGGCCGTTGTCAGCCGGTCCGGCGGCGAATTCGGACAGCGTCGGATGCTCGTCCCATCCGTTGCCGTAGATGCGAAAGCTGCGGCCGGTCCGCCTCGCCCAATCCGCTACCCATTCCAGTGCCTCGTGGCGAAAGATCCTGTCGCCAAGACGCCACAGATACCAGTTGCGCAACCGAATCCTCAGCTCCTCTTCCGGTTCTGATACGCCGCAGCGCCGGCACGCCTCGGCAATGACCACGTTCATCACGTGGTTATCAGTCACACGGTGGCGACCGAGCAGGCCCACCAGCAGCTCATAACACTCGTCCAGTAGTCGGCGGACGGACGAGTGTTCGAATCCGCTACGCTCTTGCTCGTGGAATTGCCGCGGAGTCTGCGAGGCGTGGCTCACGTAGGAGATATCGCACGAGTATCGGGCGATCTCCTGGTCGGTGAGCGGGTCGCCGCCGAACTGCTCGGGGCAGGTCGGTACGCGGGCGTGCAGGTGCTGCCTCGGGTCACAGCCCATGGCCACACACCGCGACTTCGAGCACCCGACCATGAAGTCGTGGCGTGCCATGCGCTGAAGGTTGGCCCGCGTGAGCACGTCGGGCAGTTGATCCTGGTCCCAGGTCAAGACCGGAAGATTCTCGGGCACGACCGGGCTCAACTCAGGGCGCAGATGATCGAGCACGAGGAAGAGATCCGGATCGAACTCGCGGATCGCGTTGTGAGAGGTCAGCGGTCCGATGACCTGATACGGTGTCTCCTCGGTCAGGACGACACACTTGTGCCCAAGCGCTTCGATGGCTCGCCTGGCGTCGCGTATGGAATGTTGAAGAAAGGTCGTGTGCGTGCTCACCGAGGCGAGGACCCGCAGCGGTTCGCCGCGTCCGTTGAGGGCGGCCTCGAACCGATCGGCCCAGTAAGAAAGGGATCGCGGCGCGTACCTCGACTCCAGATCGCGCAGTGAGTTGCGCACGTCCTGCTCGCGGGCGTCGGCCGCCTCCTCGACGACCCCGAATGGTCGAGGCAGGGGCCCCTCCAAGACCGATCCGATCGTGAGAACCTGACTGGGCCAGGGCAGGTTCAAGTCCTCGTCCCACGCGCGGCGTAAGCGATCCATGCAGTCGTCGCCGACGAACAGCATGACGCGCGGGTCGGACAGGATAGTTCGCCAGTTGCGCAAATGGAGCACCACGGCGAGTCGGGCCGGTCGCGGTTCCACGATAAACAACGCGCAGCTGTAGCCCAGGAAAGTATCTAGCGTCGCCTGATAGACACGATCGAAGTATCCGCCCAGACCCAAACCCTCGAACACATAGGGGCCGGGCACATTGCGCGTGATTCCGTCAGGCAACGGCTGGGCGGCGTCGGCGGTGGCGTGATCCGCGGGACAGGGGAACCAACGCCAATGTGCCGATTCGTCGCG
>CBDUZY010000634.1:0-1802 GCA_965371825.1 uncultured bacterium | reverse complement strand
CGCCCCAAGACGAACCGGTTCGCGCCGAAGGTGTTTGTCAGGATGATCTTGGAACCGGCTGCGACATAAGCGGCGGCGACCTTTTCCACGAGGTCGGGCTTGGTGAGGTTCCACTCCTCGCGGCAGAACCCGGGCGGACAGCCGAGCTTGTCCAGCTCCGTACCCCAGGCCCCGTCGGCGACGGTCACCTTTCCGATGTAGTTCTCGAGCATCGCCGGCACGTTTCACCTCGCGACAAGACGTACGCGCATCGTAAACCGCTTCGACAGAAAGAGCACGGTGAAACGTGCGTCTACAGGATTCCGGCGCCGAACGGAGTATCGCCCTCGTCATCGGCGCTTGGCGGACCGGTCGACCCGTTTCCCGAAGAACTGCGGTCGGCCGTTACCGGTTCAGGCGCGACTTCGGCTTTGTCCTCGGACGGCGCCGGCTCAGGAGGAGCTTTCTTCTCCTCGAACGGCGCCGGCTCGGGAGAAGCCTTCTTGGTCTCGGATGCGAGCGGAACCTCGTCCTCTCGAGTCTCGGCAGCCGGTGTTTCGCGAGGCGCGGGCCTCTCCTCTCGCGGCGGTCGACGCGATTCTCGCCGTTCCGATCCGGCACCCTCTTTACCGCCGTTCAACCCGGCGATGAGGGCGTCATACTCCGACCTTATCCGCTCCTTGGTGGGCGTTTCATTCCCGGCAGGCTCCTCGGAATCCAAATCCGTCTGTTGATAACCGGGCTCGTTTGCAGCCTCCAGCTCGGTGTTGAAGGCCTCTATCACCCGGGTCTGCACCGTCTCGCGAAAGGCGCTGTTGATCGGATGGGCTACGTCACGGTGGAGTCTGACGCGATTGTCCGGGTCCGATTGAGTCCGAAGCGGCGGAAGCTTGGCGCCGCACTCGTTGCAGAACTTGGCTCGCATGTGGTTCTTCTGGCGGCACTTGGGGCAGTGGGTCGACAGCTTGCGCGACGGCATAGCGACAAACAGGCCCTGCGTACCTTCGACAACTTTCAGATCCCGGACGACGAACTCGTCGTCAAGCGTGATACTGCAAACAGCCTTGAGGCGATCATTCGGCTCTCGGATGAGTTTTACGCGAACGTCGGAGATTTCCATTCAGTTACTCCTCGCTGACAATAGGGTCTTCCCCGGCCGGCGCCGACGCGACCTCGGTGCGAAGATGCGGCAGTCGACGCTTGATCGTCTTGGCCGCGCGGCGGGCCTCCTCGGGGTTGTCAAAAAGTCGATACAAAGCTGATCCCGATCCGCTCACGCGGAGTGGATCGAGCCCCATCTCACTCAGTTGTTCCTTTAGTCCGGCAACGGCCGGGCAAACCTGAAACACGGCCGGCTCGAGGTGATTGGTCAGGTGGCGCGTGATCTCCGAAGCGGTGGTCGCGCGGAGGACGTCTTGCTCGGTCCCGCGCGGAAGGTCGGCGGAATCCTCCGGACGCCAGGATCGATATACGTCGGCCGTCGACACGTGCAGTTCGGGCAAGACCAGAAGAACCCATCCGCGCCAGCTCATGCGAACCGGCTCCACAATCTTGCCTCGTCCGGTAATCACGGCTGCGGGAAGAGCGAAGAACAGGGGCACGTCCGAGCCGATCTCCGCACCGATCGTCGCCAGCACGCCGTCGCCCAGACCCGCGTTCCACAAGTGGTTGCACAGGCGGAGTGTGGTTGCCGCGTCGCTACTACCTCCACCGAGTCCGGCGCCCGCGGGTGTGCGCTTCTCGAGCCTTATGGCAAGCTTGGGGTTGCGCCCACTGCGGCTGGCGAGAGCATGGGCGGCGCGCACGACAAGGTTGTCCTCGGT
>CBDUZY010000633.1:0-1820 GCA_965371825.1 uncultured bacterium | reverse complement strand
GGGAGTACGGCCGCTTCGTGAAGATCAGCCGGGACCGGCTGGTCTCCTTTCAGCCGGTGGGGATGCTGCCGTCCAGCATCGACCCCGACGAAAGCGTCGAGTCGAGCCTGATCGGCTACAAGAAGCGTTACGAGGTGAACGAGATCAACCTGCTGAACGTCGGGGACACCTTGCTGCTGTACACCGACGGCCTCAGCGAGCACGCCGACGGACGGTTCTTCTCCGAGAGATTGGAACCCCTCCTGGCCGAGTTGCGCGACGCTCCGGCGGGGGCGATCTGCCAACGGCTGCGCGAGGACATCCTGGCGTACGCGAAGCCCGACGACGACATCAGCGTCGTGGTCATCCGGAAGGCGGCGTAGCGGATAAGCCGGATGAACCGCATTCCAGGTCCGATACCTGGATACTGTGTCAACCAGAGCAGCCCGGTCGAGCGATAGAATAGCCTGAGGCGCTTGTGTAACGAAAGCAGAACCCGAGTCGGACCGTCGACCCGGACAAGGTCAGGCTCGCGCTGGACCGAGTCTTCGCCGGGATCGCGCTCGAACCGCTACGCGGCGACTGGTCGAATGGTTGGGTGCTGGACATGGCGGTCACTCACTCGCCGTGCCGTTGCCTGTTGCGTCTACTGATCCCTGCATAAGTAATGTCCTATTCTAGGCGTAAAGGAAGAGGCGTGCCGCCGAAGAACGAACGAAGGAGTTCTTGGCGGCTACGAATCCGTGTCGTGTGCCGGCGAGCACAGCGACAAAGCTCGTCGACGTCATACGGGCTGAAGTTCGCGAGCGGGTTCGTCTTGAGGTAGGACCACCACAGTTCGACGGGATTGAGTTCTGGAGCATACGGAGGAAGAAGAACAAAGTGAAGTCTCGAGTTGGCGCGAATCGAGGGACGATTGACGACGGCCTTGTGTGCACCGAGTCGGTCCCAGATCACGATGATCGGGCCGCGAAGGTGCCGGGCCAGTGCCCGGATGAATCCCTCGGCCCAATCGGTGTCGAAGTTTCGACTCGGACCGAGAGAGTAGTAGAGTCCGATATGTCGCCGTTTCGGCGAGATCGACAAGGCGCCGACCATCGTGATCTTTTCTCGGCGACCCCCCTGCTGGTGCAGCACCGGTGTTACTCCCCGAGGGGACCACGTGCGGCGGACCAGGGGCGCCATGAGGAGTCCTGTTTCATCGATGAATACGATGTGCGCTTTCAGCCGCGCGGCGTTTTTTTTACTCGGCGCCAGGTCTTCTTGACCCAGCCACGGATGGCTTCTTCGTCACGCTCGCGAGCACAGCGCGCGGGTTTCTGAGGGGACCAATCCATGGAGCGAAGCAGGCGACAGACATGGTCGACGTGATAGCGAACGCGATAGCGCCGCCGAATCAGTTGCACGACGCGCGGACAGGTCCACAGGTCGGTGGAAAACCCAAAAGCCTTGGCGCCCTTCAGGAGATCCCGCTCCAACCTCGTCCTGTCCTTCGTGCTGAGCTTCGGCGGTCGTCCCGACGCGGGCTTGGCTTGCAACCCTTCATCGCCGGACCGATCATGGCTCGCCCGCCAGCGTCGGACCGAGCGCCGATCAACGCCGAGCGTGCGTGCCACTTCAACAGGAGTCCAACCCTCCCCGAGCATCGAGATGGCACGCACGCGTCGTTGCTCGAGCGCTTTCGGGCTTCCAGTCGGGCGCATGGAAATCCTCCCGACTAGAGTATAGGACATTACTTACGCAGGAATCAATAGCTGGACAGAGAACAGTGGTCACGTTTCGAAACACCCCACCGCGGGCCGCGATATCAAGCCGAGCTTCTGACGAGCTCTTGGAAGACC
>CBDUZY010000632.1:0-1826 GCA_965371825.1 uncultured bacterium | reverse complement strand
ATCCAGGCGCTGATGCAGCCGGTGCCCACCGCGGAGGCACTGGCACGCAACACGCTCCGTCTCGAAATCGGCTCGGGACCCCAAGATGATTCGGGGCGCTCGCCGGATTCGATCGTCCAGTGGGCGATCGATCGCGGTTTCGAACGCCTGGAGATTGTCGAATCGCCCGGTGACGTTGCCCGGCGCGGGGACATCGTCGATCTATTCGTACCCGGCGAGACGGCACCGTTCCGTATCCAGTTCGACGGGGACAAGGTCGAGTCGATCCGGCGCTTCGACGTGAGCACGCAACGGTCAATCGAGCCGGTGGCGACGGTATCGTTCAGTGCCTTACCGAAGACGGAGTCCGCCGCAAGCGACGGGGCCGCGACGGATCTGCTGGCGTACCTTCCACACGACGCCCTCATCGTCCTCGACAATCCCATCGAAGTCCAACAGATGGGCTCGACTTTCTACACCCGCCTGGGCGAATCGGATCGGCTCTACGACGCGACCGAGATCCTGAGTCGCTGCGCGGAACATCCGAGTCTTTATCTCTCTCAGTTCGCGCCCGCCGCCGTAGCCGGCGAGGATGCATTCGACCTCGGGGTGACGTCAGTAACCAGGTTCGAAGGTAGCGCATCCGAGGCCGTGACCGAGCTCTGCAATATCGCCCGCGATCACGAAGTACACGTCGTCTGCGACAACGAGGGTGAGATGCAGCGGCTTACCGAGATGATAGCGGAGGAAGCGCCGGGAGCCGCCGATCGCATCCGGACCGAGGTCGGCGTGCTCCACCGGGGTTTCGTGTGGACGGCCACGAAGACTGTCGTCATCGCCCATCACGAGGTCTTTCATCGGCGCAGACAGCGACGACGAATCCGAAAGATCGAAGCGGGGCGGCCGCTCGAGTCTTGGACCGATCTCAAGGTCGGCGAGCACATCGTTCACATCGTCCATGGAATCGCGGTCTTCCGCGGCTTGCAGCGACTGAGAAAAGGCGACTCGAATCAGCAGGAGGAGTTCCTCACTCTGCAGTTCGCCGACAAGGCTCTGCTCCACGTTCCCTGCTCCCAGATCGAACTCGTCCAGAAGTACATAGGGGCCGGCGGACGGCGACCGAGCCTCTCCACGCTGGGCGGAAAGCGATGGAAGAAGACGAAGGAGAAGGTGGCGGAGGCTGTCTCCGATCTGGCGGAGTCGCTGCTCCGCCTGCAGGCGCTTCGTTCCGAGGCCGTGGGAACCGCCTTCCCCGATGACACGGAGTGGCAGCGCGAGTTCGAAGCCTCGTTTCTCTTCGAGGAGACCGAAGACCAAATCCAAGTGGCGAGCGAGATTCGCGTGGACCTTTGCCGCCGCCGGCCTATGGACCGCCTCGTCTGCGGCGACGTGGGTTACGGCAAGACCGAGCTGGCAATGAGGGCGGCCTTCAAGGTCGTGGAGTTCGGACGGCAGGTCGCGGTGCTGGTTCCCACGACGGTGCTCGCCGAGCAACACTACGAGACGTTCTGCGATCGGATGGCCGAGTACCCGTTCGCCATAGGTTGCCTGTCGCGCTTTCGGAGCACGGCCGAGCAGAAGGCCCTCATTGCACAGGCCAGACGAGGACAAATCGACATCCTGATCGGAACGCACCGGCTACTGAGCAAGGACGTCTCGTTCGCCGATCTCGGCTTGGTGGTTATCGACGAGGAGCAGCGGTTCGGCGTCGAGCACAAGGAACGACTTCGGGCGATGCGCGAGACCGTTGACGTGTTGACCCTCACCGCGACGCCCATACCGCGAACGCTCCACATGTCGCTGCTGGGCATCCGCGACATCAGCTCGCTCCAGACCCCGCCCGTGGA
>CBDUZY010000631.1:0-1840 GCA_965371825.1 uncultured bacterium | reverse complement strand
TTGAATTGAGGCATCCCTTCCGGCTCGTGATGTTCGAAGGCGGTGACCACGGCCTGAGCGAGCATTCTGACGAAGCGAACCGGTTGGTTCGGCAGTGGTTTGACCGCTACGTGCGTGACGAGATGCCTTTGCCCAACATGGAACCTCACGGTTCGTAGGACGGTTGAGCGTTCTGTCCTTCCCGAGGTATCCCTATCGTTTATTCGATGCGCCTTGCCGACAAACGACTTACAGATTGGCGGTCGGGAGGCCGCCGCTCAGCTTTCCAATCCTTGATGACTGCCGACGCTTCTTTCAAGGAGGATGTTATGTCGCTAAACGATAACCTAGACTGCGCCAGCCCGACACCATAAAGCGCACGCGCGGGTCGAGACCGACAACCACACGGTCGACTTCGGATCGTGCCCCCTTTGCGGCGCGTTCCACGTCGTCGTCGGTGAACCTCTCGCTATCGGACATCACGCTTCGTTATTGGCAGAGGGCCCAACGGCGAAAAAGCGTTCAATCCTGGTAGCCGAACCCCGCGTATTATCGGGCACTTCCAAAGTCGCGATGTGTTCCGACCGTACGCTTGACGCTGGTTGAGCAGGATTCCTACGATTGCGTATACTGTCGCGTCACCCTCCGGACCGGCACGCAACCCTAGTAAAGGGACGCCCGGCGTTCCAGGTCTCGGTCTCGAGGACACGAGCCGGACTCGTCCAGGCATTGTTGAAGACAGTGCGTTTCATGGTGTTGTCCACTTCGTGCGAACCGGCGGTTCGTCGTCGAGGCCGGCGCGAGCACGAGGGACATCAGCAAGGAGCAACGTCGTGAAGGTAACGGTCCGAGTACGCAAGGTGCTTCCCGTCTTCGCCATGCTCTTCATGGCGGGACATCTCGACGGCGGCGAGTTCGAGATCAGCCGTTCGACAGTTGGCGGCGGCGGGGCCATGCGCAGCACCGGCGGTGGCCTCGAGCTTTCCGGAACGATCGGGCAGCCGGATGCCGGCGTGCTCACCGGCGGCGGTTTCGAGCTGTACGCCGGGTTTTGGTATCCGATCGCCCCCGGAGATCACAACGACGACGGCCTCGTCGATCTGGACGACTACGACGCATTCGAAACCTGCATGACTGGCCCTGAAGGTACTGAAACGGGGCCTGGCTGCGATGCATTTGACGTCGACCACAGCGGGACTATCGACCTGGCTGACTTCGCTGTGGTCCAGACGACGTTTAGCGGAAACTGATCGAACGACATTCCCGGATTCGCACGAAACAGGGGACTGGAAATGAAGGCGAAAATGATCGCAATCTTGGCCACGGCACTTACGTGCTCTGTGGCGTCGGAGCGTCTGTTGGCCGAACCCGTGGGTACGGCCTTCACGTATCAGGGCCAACTCAAGGAAGATGGCGTAGCCGTCACCGATTTCGTCGACTTCGAGGTCGGTCTATGGGACGCCGCCTCGGACGGTAACCAGATCGGCTCGACTCTGACCGTTGCGAATGTCGACGTCACCAACGGACTGTTTAGCGTCGAACTCGATTTCGGTACGCATGCTTTCTACGGCGAGGCGCGCTGGCTGAGTATCGCCGCCCGTCGCCCGGCCGGCACCGGTAGCTACGTCCCACTGACCCCACGGCAACCGCTGACTCCGACTCCATATGCCCTGGCGCTTCCTGCGCTGTGGCCTGAGCTAAACGCGATTTCACCGAACCTTCTGGCCGGTTGGGAGGAGAACTACGTGACCTCGGGCGTCGTTGGTGCGACCGTCGCGGGCGGCGGATCACCGCTGATCGGCGGGAATCCCCGACCCAACCGCACGACCGACAACTACGGAACGGTCAGCGGCGGATCAGG
>CBDUZY010000630.1:0-1856 GCA_965371825.1 uncultured bacterium | reverse complement strand
CGGCTCCTGCGCCGGCAGCGGTCCGACGACAGCCAGGGCTACGAGGAACGGAACAACCACGCGTGACCACCGGGACGGGTGGCCTCGCGACCGGACTACGCCGGCGAGCGGCTCAGGAGACCAGTGCCGGAACATCGGCGAGCGAACTGACGAGGTGGTGAGGACGCTCGGCAGGCGTCGCTTCCTCAAGGAGCGCCGGGTCGAACTTCCCAGTCCGAACCTGGATCGTGGTCAATCCCGCCGCCCTGCCGCCCTGCACATCGGTCTCGTAGTCGTCACCGACAACGGCGAGGCCCTCCCTCCGTATGCCGAGAAGAGAGGAAGCTGCAGCGAAGAAAGCGGCCGACGGCTTGCCCACCAGGGTCGCCCGCTGGCGACTGGCGTACTCGAGCGCCGCCACGAACGGGCCAGCGTCCAGCGTCGGCCCGTCGTTCGTGAGCCAGAACCGGTTACGATGGATGGCCACCAGACGGGCACCCGAGCGCAGGCTCTTGAAGCCCTCGTTGAGCCGCTCGAAAGTGAACCCGCTACCGAGGTCACCGACCAGAACCGCGTCAGGCCTGTCCTCGGTGATCTCGAAATCGGCAAAATCCGCACGAGTCGACTCGGATACCAACAGGTGCACCCGCCGCACACCCTCATCCCTCAGCCAGCGGGCGGCCGCCACGGGCGCACTGAATATCTCCTTTTCCTCCACCACGAGACCCAGGGCGCCGAGAGATGCGGCGATGTCCGACCGGCACATCCTGCTCGTGTTGGTCGTAAACACGAACGGTATGCCGGAAGCCCGTAATCGATCGATCGCGGCGACGGAGCCGGAGATGAGCTCGCCGCCCAGATAGACTGTCCCGTCCAGGTCTATCAGCAGACCCTCGATCGACCTCATTCCTCAGTCCTCCAAGTCGTTCTTTGCGTCCCCAGCAGATTGCCGAAGATGCCCGGGCTGCCGACGGATCGCCTCTCCGGTGGCTCTTGCTGCGCGGCGACGGCCGCGCGAATCTTCCGCTATAAGCATGGAGCCTGTCCGAGTAATGATGCGAGCCGCGTTAGGAACGCCACAGAGCCAGATCTTAGGCGGTGCCCCGAGGACATAGCCATAGCTACGTCGAGGGGCACCAACAACAGATATGGCTCTGTGCCGCCCTAACCCGAAGGGCACAGGGGGATTACGCGGTTGATCGGGTGTTTCTCCTCCTCGCCGTAGCCTTGCTGCGACTCGTCGTCGTTCCTACGCTGAACATGCGTAAGACCCCTGTGCGCAGCCGCACCCCATTACTCGGACAGGCTCCTCGAAGCTATGACAGGCCTGTGAAACCCGGATGGAAACCGTGCCAAAACTTACTCCGTTTCCCGCCCTTCGCTTCACCGACTCCGCCGGTGACATCTCGTCTCTTCTCGCGCCGCCCTACGATGTCATTGACGACGCCGAGGCTGAGGCCCTTCGGCACTTGAGCGAGCACAATTGTGTGCGCCTGATCCTGCCCGAGGGCTCTCCCGGCAAGCGGTACGAAGCAGCCGCGCAGACCCTGCGCGAGTGGATTTCGGATCGTATCCTGGCCGTCGACCCGAACCCCTCGGCATACGTGTACCGGCAGGTGTTCACATTCGACGGACAGGAGCTCGACCGGCTGGCCCTGTTCGCCTCCCTGCGCCTTGCGCCGTTTGAGGATGGCGACGTCCTTCCGCACGAGCGAACCCATGCCGGTCCGAAGAGGGACAGGCTCGCCCTCACGCTCGCTACCCGAACCCAACTCTCGCCAATCTTCATGATCGCCCGGGACCGGGACGGAGAGTTTCTCTTGCTCGAGCGCGACGTTGTGGCCAAGCCCCCGGATGTCCAAGCCGTTACGCCCGAT
>CBDUZY010000629.1:0-1861 GCA_965371825.1 uncultured bacterium | reverse complement strand
GATGTCTTTGTAGTGACCGCTTGCGACGTATGGAACCTCGTTGCCCCGGCACCATTCGGTGAGCGATTCCGTCCAGGTCGGTTCCGGCATCGACGGCACGACGCATTCGAGCTTGTACTCGTCGTTTCGTAGGAACCAGTCCGCGATGCGGATGGCCGGCGTACCCTTACCCAGTAGTATGACACTTTTTTGCATCGAACCTCTTTGTTCGCTTTACGATCCGCGGTCGGAGTCCGACTCAGTTCAGCCACCTGTTGAAGAGGGTGTTGCACGGGTTTATAGCCCGTGTCTTCACCGGTTGGAAACCGGTGCCGCACCTGTTCGGTGCCCCCCTTCAACAGGCTGCTTGGGCAGGTTACCGGGGCGGCTCAACGAAGTGAAGCCTTCTCGAACGACTTTCTTCTCTCCGGATGGCGGGTACAGGCATGTCGGCGCTGCATATGAGGCATTAGAACTCGCCAAGCGAATCGCAGTAGCGAAGTTCGGCCAATCCTTTGTCAAAGACACGAATGGCTTCCTCGGGGTCGACGTCGTCCCAGTAGGCCATCTTCTCCGTATCGACGTTTGCAGGTCGCCGCCGGGACATGCCCCGACCATCGGGAGGTCGCGGGCGCGCGGGGCTCGAGACTGTCACAGGGACAGCCGGGGTTGCGGTCTCTCATCTAACGAACTACTAATTATGGATATGCTTCTCACCCGGTCGCCGGCGAGCTGAGGAAAGGGGGACAATGGCAGGTTCAGTTATTGGAGTCGATCTGGACGACCTTCGCCTTCCGACGAAAGATGCCTTGCGTCGGGCGGCGGAGCTGGAGTTTCGCGCGGTCGAGTTCGCGACCGTTGCCGGTGATCTTGCCCCGTCACGCCTGTCATCGAGCGGCCGGCGTCACCTTATGCGGCTTGTGTCCGGACTCGGTCTGAAGACGGCGGCGCTTGTGGCGGACGTTCCCGGTCTGCGTTTGACGGATCCGCGCACGGCTGATGAGCGCGTCGCGCGAACCTGCGAGGTGATCGAGCTTGCCGCGGACTTGAAGGTCCCCGTGGTTACGGCGTCGGTGGGGGCGCTCACGCATCCGGAGAGCGGCGAGCTTTCGCCACTGGCGGCCGAGGCCTTGCGGCGGATTGGGGAGTTCGCCGATTCGCGAGGCGTGATCTACGCCATGCGTCCGAGCCGTGACTCGGGCGATCGACTGGCGGCGGTGCTCGACGCATTGCGGTGCCCGTCGATCCACGTCGGGCTGGACCCGGCTGCGATGGTGATGAGCGGGGTCAGTCCGCTGGCGTCGATCGAGCGTTTCGCCGAGCAGATCAGCCTGTTCCACGCCCGCGACGCCTCGGCCGGCTTGGTCGATAGGCCCGGTTGCGAGACGCGCCTCGGCGAGGGCGAAGTCGACCTGGTCGGCGTGCTGTCGGCGCTCGAGTCCGCGGAGTACGCCGGGGCGTACATCGTGCGGCGCATGGACTCAAACACGCCGGTAGCCGACATCGAGGCGGGCCGAGATGTGCTTGCCCGGCATCTCCGCGCCGTCTGACGGCTCCGGCGCCCTGGGGCTTGCAACGGATGCGCCAATCTAGTAAACTATGTTGTCATTTTGCACGTTGCGGTAGGCGAGACCACTTGGCCGATCGGCGTCAATCAGGCCGGAGGTAGACAACAGGTCTCGGTCGACATCGAGGCGCTTTGCTCTCGCCGGTATAGCCACACGGCTGCTTTGGAGGCACGGGGACGCATCCAACGGCACAGTTCTGGAGGAAAACCATGTCCGGACGAAGACTACAGACACTTGCGTTGGTGATATCGATGATGTGGATAAATGGAGCGTTTGCTGATGCGTGGCCGCCGGTGATCACCGATCCGCAGCCG
>CBDUZY010000628.1:0-1863 GCA_965371825.1 uncultured bacterium | reverse complement strand
GCCACCGCGCAACTCGCGAAGAGAGGAGTGTCCTCGATGGGCCCGGGTGGATTTGAACCACCGACCTCACGCTTATCAGGCGACCGTGAATCTGGTCAGATTCCGACAATTAGCCGGAGTTTCACGACGGCGCACGACATTCTGCTGGATGGTTGATGGGGTGAGGCGGCTGAGTGTCGGTTTGAATGGACGGACGAATGGACGGACGAATGGACGGCGTGCTACTCCTGCTTGCCACAGGCGGAAGCCGTATACCGCCGTCGGGTGTTCTTCACCTTGGACAAACGTGGTCCTTACGCGACGAAGCCGTCGGTATTTTCCTGCCTTGATTCGCGCCGAAACACTGTATTCACAGCGGCACGGTGGATAGGTTTAGACAACGAAAGGAGGACGCTTTGAACGAGGACAGCAAGTGCCCGGTAACGGGCAGCTCTGACAGTCTGCCAGCCGGCGGGGGCACCTCGAGCCGTGATTGGTGGCCGAACCAGTTGAACCTCGAGGTTCTTCGTCAGCACTCTGACGCAAGCAATCCCATGGGCAAGGGGTTCAACTACGCTGAGGAATTCAAGAAACTCGATCTGGAGGCCCTAAAGAGGGACCTCTATGCGCTCATGACCGACTCACAGGACTGGTGGCCGGCTGATTACGGTCACTACGGAGGGCTCTTTATCCGAATGGCGTGGCACAGCGCGGGCACATACCGCATCGGCGACGGTCGCGGGGGTGCCGGATCCGGCACCCAACGCTTCGCGCCTCTCAACAGCTGGCCCGACAACGTCAACCTCGACAAGGCACGCCGCCTGCTCTGGCCGATCAAGCAGAAGTACGGCAAGAAAATCTCCTGGGCTGACCTGATGATCCTCGCAGGCAACTGCGCCATCGAGTCGATGGGACTACAGACCTATGGCTTTGCCGGCGGGCGCGAGGACGTGTGGGAGCCGGAAGAGGACATCTACTGGGGGACCGAGAGCGAGTGGCTTGGCGACAAGCGCTACTCCGGCGATCGGGACCTCGAGAATCCTCTCGCCGCCGTGCAGATGGGCCTGATCTATGTGAACCCGGAAGGGCCGAACGGCGAACCGAGTGCGGTTGCCTCCGGTCGCGATATTCGCGAGACCTTCGCGCGCATGGCCATGAACGACGAGGAAACCGTTGCGCTCACCGCCGGAGGTCACACGTTCGGCAAGTGCCATGGCGCGGGCGATGCTGCACTGGTCGGTCCCGAACCGGAAGCCGCCGGCATCGAAGAGCAGGGCCTCGGATGGAAGAGCAGCTTCGGCAGCGGTAAGGGCTCCGACGCCATCGGCAGCGGCTTGGAAGGTGCCTGGACGCCGAACCCGACCCGGTGGGACATGGGCTATTTCGACATGCTGTTTGGCTACGATTGGGATGTGGTGAAGAGCCCCGCCGGCGCCTGGCAGTGGGTCCCGGTCAATCCGGATGAAGAGGATCTCGCGCCGGATGCGGAAGATCCGTCGAAGCGGGTTACGACCATCATGACCACGGCGGACATGGCGATGCGGATGGACCCGATATACGAGCCGATTTCGCGGCGTTTCCAACAGAATCCGGAAGAGTTCGCGGATGCGTTTGCCCGGGCCTGGTTCAAGTTGACGCACCGCGACATGGGCCCCCGCTCACGCTATCTGGGTGCGGAGGTCCCGGCCGAGGAACTGATCTGGCAAGACCCGGTGCCCGAAGTCGATCATGAGCTGATCGACACCCGGGACATCGCAGACCTCAAGGGAAAGATCCTCGCCTCGGGCCTGTCGATCTCGGAGCTGGTCTCGACGGCCTGGGCTTCGGCGTCCACGTTCCGAGGCTCCGACAAACGCGGCGGGGCGAACGGGGCGCGCATCCGTC
>CBDUZY010000627.1:0-1868 GCA_965371825.1 uncultured bacterium | reverse complement strand
CGGGCCCTTCGCCAAAGTAGAGAACTCGAGCCCGCTTGCGTCAGGTCATCCCGGCGCCCGCTGACATCGGACTTCGCGACTCTTTGGAATCGCTAACAGCTTCGGGCTCTGCTCCGCCTGCCACGATCACAGAATCCTCGCCGACCCGTTCTAGAATGTTCTGGTTCTCGGTCGCCATGAACAGCCTCAGCTCACGGGCCGGGTGGCAGAGCAACCGCTCCAGGAATCGATCGGGATCCAGGAACCGATCGTAGTACTCGATGACGTTCTCCCGGATCTCGGCGAGAGCCGCAGGCTCCATGTCCAGCGCCATCTTGGCTTTCCCGATGAGGTCCGCCTCGTCGGTGAAGTGGACGCAGTTCCTCATGTGTTCGAGGCGCGGCGTGAACCACTCGGGATAGTTGGTAAGCGGAACGCACCCCACAGCCATGGCCTCGATTGCGTTGTGACACAGGGGTGTAAACACGCCCGGAGGAGCGAGAAAGACCTCACACTTCGCCAGCGTCGCGAGCCAATCGTCGATGCCGATCCGAACCGACCGGTCCGTCGCCAGGATACACGTTCGCGAAGGGCCGGCAGCCACGATTCTCTGTAGCTCCTCGGCACGTTTGATCCGTCGCACGCCGTCACCGAGCCCGTCGACCAATGAGTCGATCACTCGTACTCGATCGAGCATCCCGAACCGCCGCCGGATCGCCCGCATTGAACGCGACGACGTGTAAACATCCCGATCCACGTTGCCCGCAAAGAAGATCCGCATCGGCCGATCGCCGCGTTGCAGGCTGCGCAAATCGCGGTCGCGCCCCGACGCGTAGATGAGCGGGTGCATCGGATAGGGCATCATCATCCACGGCGTATCGCGTGGTGCCGCCGACGCAATGTCGCAATCGATCCGAACGACCTTGCCCCAATCCCCGGCTGTTAGCCCTGGTTCCGAACCGTCGTGGACCAGAATCTTGTCGCCGGTTTCGCGCGGGATACCCCTGCAAAACTGTGCGTGAGGATGCGAGTACGCCAGGCGGGCGTAATCGTCCACGTGGTTCCGATAGGTCAAAGGTCCGACGATGTAGGGCTTCTTCGAGAGCACCGCGCATGGCCGGCTCTTGGAGGAGAGGAAGCGCAAGGCCAGGTAGAAGTAACGGTTGCCCCGTCGGCTGAGTTGAATGTAAGTTGCGGGAGCCGGCTTCGCCCGTCGCAGGCATTTACCCCAGATGACCTCTCGCAGGTACCTGGCGTAGAGCGATTGCGGCCTGCCGCCGGTCATAATGGCAACCTCCCTGTTGCGATGCGAGGGTCGTTCTGCGGGGCTCCACGTGCACGAGCAATGCTATCCGGACAACCTCCTACTGCACGGCTGTCCGACCGCCGTCCACCGGCAGGTTCACGCCGGTCACATAGGACGCCGCCGGAGAAGCGAAGAACCCGACGGCCGCTGCGATCTCCGCGGGCTCCCCCAGACGTTCCATCGGCACTGACTGCACCACTCGCCGCTTGATATCATCGACCGTCGTTCCCGCCTTCTCCGCCTTGGCCTCGAAAAGCGACTGCAAACGTGCCGTAGCCGTGTAACCGGGGAGCACGCTGTTGACCGTAATGCCGCAGGACCCCAGCTCACCCGCCATGGTTCGCGACCAGTTAGCCACCGCCCCACGCGTCGTGTTCGACACGCCGAGCCCCTTGATCGGCGCGATCACCGAGACCGAGATTATGTTGATGATCCGGCCATAACCGGAGGACTTCATGCCCGCAAGCAGCGTCTGAACCAGAAGCTGGTTGCACACGACGTGGTTCGAGATAGCCGACAGGAAATCCTCAGGGCTGGCGTCGACGATGTCACCGTGCGGCGGACCGCCGGTGTTGTTCACCAG
>CBDUZY010000626.1:0-1872 GCA_965371825.1 uncultured bacterium | reverse complement strand
CCGAACTCATTGGAGTGGATCGTATCCCTTGATCTCGAATGGTGACAGACGCCAGAGTCCGCCCGTCGCGTCGTAATACGGTTCGGTGATAGCCTGCTTGACTGCGGTGTCGTCACAACGCGACGGATCGTAAACGACGCGGGCCCGGGCGGCGCCCGGTCCGGGCCACGCCTCTAGCTTCACGTACCCCTCGATTTCGAACGCGTCGTCCCGTTCCAGGTAGTACATCAAGAGCGTGGCGTTTCCCCGACAGTTGAGCCCGACGACCTCCAACTCCGCTGCCGCCGTGACCGCTGGAGCCTCTCCACGCATCTTGACGAACGACGGCAACGGGAACATGTGGCTTGCAGCCACGGCAGCCGCGGTGCATGACAGCAGAATCGCCACCAAAGCGGCGTTAGGCCAGCGCCGCCCCAACGCCTTCGGAGGGCCCCAACAGATCGCGTCGCAACCTTCCGCCGCACACGCGTCCGCACAGCTCATGCACGACAGACACCGGGCCGCGGTCACCTGGTCGACCTTGTCCACGGGGATAGCCATCGGACACGCCGTCGAGCATTCGCCGCAATCGAGGCACGCATCCTCGTCGCGCTTGACCCGGGCAAGGCCGATACGCGAGAACGGGTTGAGCACGGCCGCCAACGGACAAAGCCATCGGCAAAACGGGACGGTGAGAAACAGCGACGCCACCACGATAGCCCCGGAGATCACGTAAGCCCAAACGGTGATGTCCTCACCGTGGCGACCGATCAGGACGTAGCAGGGGTCATATCCTCGCAGCACAAGCTCGGCGGTCTTGTAGGTGAAGTACAGAATCACCACCAGCGCTGCGTACTTCAGGATCGACAACCCGCGATCGAGGCGGACGGGCACGGTTGTCGCCCGAAGACCCAACCGCGTGACCGCTCGCTGCAACCACTCCGAGATCGTGCCGATCGGGCACATGTATCCGCAAAACGCGCGGCGAAGCAGCAACGTCATCACCAGAACGGCGCCGAGGATGTAGAAGTTGGAGACGGCCAGGGAACAGGTCAGATTCCCCTCCGTCGCGTAGGTGTAGAGAGCTTCGACACCTCCGAACGGACACCAACGCTCTGCATTCCCACGGACTACGAAGACCCCGACAAGCGTCAGAGACAGAAACCCGAACTGGATGATGCGTCGCGTGGTTCCCATTCAGGTCCCGGTAAGCGGTGCGTAAAGGACGAGCACCGCCGCGCGGAGGCCCGTCCACATGATCTCGGCGAACGCGTGCTACGTACCCTTGTGGGCGGCCTTGGAACCCTTCTTGTCGCACTTGGCGCGCTTCGGGCATTTTCCGCATCCGGCACCCTTGCTGCACCCGGACTCCTTGACCTTGGATGCGGTCGCCAGAACCTTGGCAAAGTCCGCGGCGCTCGCCAAGACGGCAAAGTCTCCGCACGCCTTGACTTCGGTCCGAAAGGCGTCGAGCTTGCTCGGTGGGGTCTGCTCAAACGATCGGGCCAGCATGCCGAAGGCGCCCTTCGTGTCACCGGTCAAAGCCTGCAGACGAGCGAGATCGTAGAAGTATCGAGGCGACACGTCCTCCGCAACCTTCCCGGGACTCGCAGCCAACTTCTTCGCCTCCTCAATCCGCCCGAGTCGGGCGAGGGCGAGTCCGTAGAGAACATTCGTCCGCGGTGCCGTCTCTCCGCTCGGCAATGCGCCGAGCAGCTCAACGGCTTCGGAGTGCATGCCCAGGGCGATCTGTGTTTCCGCCAACAGCGTAGCGGATTCGGCCGAGCGATCACGACGAGAACGCTCCTGGTCGAGCGGCAGAGATTCGGCATACAGGTGATGATCCTGATAGAAGGTCCGCAGGGCCCCGGCCATCTTCAGCCATCGCTCGGC
>CBDUZY010000625.1:0-1876 GCA_965371825.1 uncultured bacterium | reverse complement strand
TGCGTAAGCCAGCGGCGTAAGGAAGCGTCACGAGGTCTGGCACCGCGGCGGAAGCCGTGGACCGATCTCGTTGCTGAGGCGCCGTCTTCTGCGGACCAGATCACATCCGATTCCGATAATGCTGCCGTTGGAGTCTAGCCAATCGAGCTATCGGGGATTCGTCGCGGGTCGTCCTGGTGGCTGTCACGTCTCTTTGTAGATGGACGTTGGCATGTGCGAGCGGGTGAGCTTACCCGTAGTCCGCGCGACGTGAAGGCCGGCTACGCCCGGCAGTTGGCGGAGGTGACCCTTCTCGGGCGACTTCGACTGTGCCTCAGAATTCACAGGAAGATCCAAAGGGAAGTGGCGAGGGTCGCCCCCAGGGATGGACTCTACGCCAAACGCCGATAACGCTCGTCACGGACGGTCGGTGTCTATCTTGAACGCCTCCTCGAAATCCGTATTGAGGCTGCGCGGGCTGACCGCGCTCTCTCGGTCGGCCGATAAACAAGCACGCAAGACCGGTTGCCGGTTGGGTCGATGCCCCCTATGATCCCCTTGCCGGGTGTGATGTGCGGGTCGATTGCGGTCTTGAAGGAGTGCTGTGGTGCCTAGTAGTCAGTCATCTGATGCTTATCTTTTCACGTCCGAGTCCGTTTCCATGGGGCACCCGGACAAGGTGGCCGACCAGGTCTCCGACGCGCTTCTGGATTCCCTCATCGGTCCGGACCCTCAGGCCCGCGTTGCGTTGGAGACGCTGGTTACAACTGGACTTGTAGTGGTTGCGGGCGAAGTGACGGTCCACAACCGCAGCGCCGAGAAGGCCCTCGGCAACGCCGAGAGTACGATCCGCGAGACGATCCGTGGAATCGGATACGACGATCCCTCCGCCGGTTTCGACTATCGCAGCTGCAGGGTACAGCAGGCGATCCATTCCCAGTCGCCCGATATCAGTCGGGGAGTATCGACCGACGAGGGTGTGCGGAAGGAGCAGGGCGCCGGCGACCAGGGCCTGATGTTCGGATTCGCGTGTGACGAAACTGACGCTCTGATGCCGCTACCCTATCAGATTGCTCGCAGCATTATGGACCGGCTTTCCGATCTGCGCCGGACGGGTCAAATCCCCTGGCTTCGACCGGATGCGAAGTCCCAGGTGACGGTCAAGTTCGAGGGCAGCGTCCCCGTCGGGTTGCACACGGTTGTTCTCTCAACACAGCACACGACCGACGTTGTCGATTCCGCAACCGACGAGATGTCCGAGGACGCGAAAAAGCAGATAGTCAGGGAGGTAATACGCCCCGTGGTGGATGCCGAGTGTCCCGGGCTCTGGTCAAACGACATAACGATGCACATCAATCCGACGGGTCGATTCGTTATCGGTGGTCCGCACGGCGACACGGGCTTGACCGGGCGCAAGATCATCGTCGACACGTATGGCGGTCGAGCCCGTCACGGTGGCGGGGCGTTTTCCGGCAAGGACCCATCGAAGGTCGACCGTTCGGCGAGTTACATGGCCCGCCATATCGCCAAGAATCTGGTCGCCGCGGGCCTTGCCAAGCAGTGCGAGGTGCAGCTTGCCTACGCCATCGGCGTCGCCGACCCGGTAAGTGTGTTGGTCGACACGCTTGGAACCGGTGAGTTGTCGCGCGGACGGATGGAGAGAATCGTTCGCGATCTGTTCCCGCTCAAGCCCGCCGAACTCATCGACTATCTCGACCTCCGTCGCCCGATCTACCTCGAGACCGCGCGTCACGGGCACTTCGGTCTCGATGGCGCCGCATTCTCCTGGGAGCGAACGCACAGGGTCGAGGAGCTTCGCTCCGCGGCGAGTATCCTTCAAGCCGTCTGACGCCGAGTACGGTCCTTCCCGTGTTGGCTCTTCCCGAGACGGTTCTTC
>CBDUZY010000624.1:0-1890 GCA_965371825.1 uncultured bacterium | reverse complement strand
GCTGTTCAACTCCTCCACTGACGACCTACGCCGGAGTGCCGCACCGGAATGACCGGTGCTGGTCGGGAGCAACACATGCTCCCGACCTGCACCGCCCTCCCTTCCTTCCTTAACTCACAGACACCCAACGCGAGCCTGACCCGGCAAAGCTGCGATTCATCGTGAACGTGCCCGAACTCGCTTGCTCCGGGCGGTATATCGGACCATAATCCCGTCAGGCGGGCGAGCCCGCCCCTTTGGAGCGTGCTATCGGCTTAGGACCAGAAGCAGGAGAGACTCATCGATGGCCACCGCCCTTACCGACCTCGAAAGAAAAGGCTCCGACGTTGTCACGATCGACCGTAGCGCCACGGTATTCGACGCGGCCAAGAAAATGAACGACCACCGAATCGGGGCGCTCGTCGTAATCAGCGGCGACAAAGCCGTTGGTATCTTCACCGAGCGAGACATCCTCAACCGCGTCGTCGCCGAGGAACTCGATCCGCGAACCTTACAGGTCGAGAAGGTGATGACGTCTCCGATGGCCTGCTGCCGGCGGGATACGACTCTCGACGACTGCAAGGCAATGATGACGTCCCAAAGAGCCCGGCACCTGCCCGTCGTCGAGGAGGGCAAGCTCTACGGAATGGTCTCATCCGGCGATATAGTGGCGCTGGAATCGGAGAACAAGCAGGCGACTATCGAGTACTTGCACGAGTATCTCTACGGCCTGCGATAGATTGCTTCCTTGCCTGGCGGGGTGCGTCCGATCCCGGCGAGTTGGCGCGTCGATCGAACCGACGCCCGAACGGTGCCCAACCGTCGAAACAACAATGTGTCTGCGGGAGGTGTGAATCCGATGCGTAAGCCGCTAACCACTCTGGGACTTGCGGTTCTTATCGTAGCGGCGACGTCCGGCTGCGTTCGGCGGACGATCAAGATTACGACGGAACCGCCCAGCGCCCGCGTCTTCCTGAACGATCAGGAGATCGGCCGAAGCGAGGTGTCGACGGACTTCCTCTGGTACGGCGACTACGACGTCGTGATCCGCAAGGAGGGCTTCCAGACGCTTCACACTCACTGGGACATCAAAGCCCCGTGGTACCAGGTTTTCCCGGTCGACTTCTTCGCGGAGGTCTTGTGGCCCGGGCACCTCCATGACCTGCGCTCACGTCATTACGTGCTCGAGCCGGAGAAGATCCCGACCGTGCAGGAGGTCCTCGGCCGCGCATTGGAAACTCGTGAGCGGGCTCTCGACACGGAAAAGTAAGACTCACCCGATCGCCCCGAATCCAATCGCGCCCCGGGCCACCTCTCCTGGTGCTATGTTCGTTCGCACCTTTCGGCTGCGCGCTTCTGCTGCCACGCCAAGCCGGCGGCGCCGATGACGCCGGCGTCGTAGGCGAGCGTCGCCGCTCGGAGAGTCGGCCTGTCCTCGCAGAGTTTCCAGGTGCGGCGGCGGAACTGGTCGCTGACGCGATCGATGAGGAACGAACCAGCCTCGGCCATACCTCCCCCCAGCACGATCGTCGCCGGGTTGAAGGCGTGTTGGATGTTGACGCACGCGACGGCGAGGAGCGCGCACGATTCATCCCAGATTCGCAGGCAAAGCTCATCGCCGCTCATTGCGGCCTCGGCGACGGCGTGTGAGTCGATCGGCACCCCATCCCTCACCGCCCGGGCCAGCGACGAGTTCTCGCCGTTCTTGATGGCCGTCTCGACGCGCCGCCCGACGGCGCTCGCTGATGCGTACTGCTCCAGACAACCACGCTGGCCACACGGACATGGCAAACCGTCCACTTCGACGATCATGTGTCCCAGTTCGGCTGCGTTGTCGAAATGTCCATGCAGCAGGCGCCCGTCCAACACGACGCCCGCCCCAACTCCCGTCCCCAAGGTGAGCATCACCAG
>CBDUZY010000623.1:0-1913 GCA_965371825.1 uncultured bacterium | reverse complement strand
TCCTCCGTTTCGTCCGCCCCACCGGCTTCCTCCTTCTTCTCCGCCTTACGGATGAACTCGGCTATTTTCTTCGTGTTCATCATTCCCGACTGCAACGCCCCGATGACCATCTGGGCCGTGAAGTGCGCCGGGGACTTATTGGCCTTGAGAAACTCGCCGATCTTCTCCTCACCGAGGGCGATGAACTCCTCGTTCGACATTTCCTCGATCTTGTCCGGAGTAAGGGCGTCTTCGCCATCCTCTTTCGGATCCTTCTTTTCCTTTTCCTTCTCCGGCAGCGTCCAGAAGTCCATGCTGAAGCTCGGCACTCCGTACTGATAGTACGCCCACTCCTCGAAAGAGCCCGGCGGCGACTTGGGCGGGGTGAGACGCTTCTTCTCGAAGCCGGCCTCCTTGAGGAAGTCGGCGTAGCGCTTGCTGATCTCCTGCCAGTACGGAAGGTCGCCCTTGTCGGGATTAAGCGCGGCTCCGACACCGAGGAACATCAGGACCATCTCCTCGGTTAGCTCCTGGTATCCGGTGAAGTCGCGGGCCATCTCGACCAGCTCCTTGAGAGGGAACTCCTTGTCGGGATCCTCGCCCATCCGCTCCGCGAAACGCTTCGGCAGCTTGTACTTGTCCTGGGCGGCCTCGGTCTTCTTGGAACTCTCCGGAACGTCCCGGAGCGTGTTCGTCCGCCCGAACGTGAGCACCATTGCGATTTCCGTGTGGTCGAAGGCGAACTCCAGCAGGCCGCGCGTCTCAGATTCGCTCGCCGCCCAGCGGCCGTCCGTCTTCGTATAGTGTTGGAACCCGTGCGGGAAGTTGTGACCGGGGATCACACCGCCGGGGCCGTCCTCGTTGATCTTCCCGTCACCATCGTTGTCGACACCCTCGGTGTAGAGCCGGTAGATGCCCTTCTCTCCCTTGCCGGCGTCGGCCTTCTTCATCAAGACGGTGCTGCCTTCGACGGGCATCCATTTCCCTTCCGGATGAGCTTGCCGCATCGCGGTGATGTATCCGTCGCCGTTAAGATCCTCGGGGCCGTCCTCGTCAACCGCTTCGTCGTTGTCGTCGCTAAGCGGTCGGGCGTTTACGAAGTCGGCGACGAGCGGCGTGCGAAAGTACGCGGCGTGACCGTCGGGATTGCCCAACGGAACGATATACCAGCGATGTGCGGTCAGCTCGTCCTTCCACTCGCCGAGCAGCAGGTCGACCAGTTCGAGAGCCGCCTCGGTCGCGATCGGACAATCGCCGACTGGATTCGCGACAACGAGGATCGCGGGTGTCGCAGCATCTTCCGGTCCGAGCTCGAGAAGACGCATGTTCCTCCCTCCCGGAGTCCGGGCGAGGTCCCGAGCGTGAACCAGCTCCGGGTTTCGCTCCACCAACTCGACAAGCAGTGCGTCAATCTCGTCCGGGGTGCGATAGCGCGCTGTGTCTTCCTCGGCGAAAGTGGAGGGGGCGAGCAACGCCACCAAGCCGGATAGAAGAGCGATACGATAAGCCCGTTTCTTCATTCGAACCTCCTCAAGTCGTCGGTTCCGAAGTTCTATTACAGCCGATGCTCGATCCGCGCGCCCTGAAAGACCGCTCTTGGGCAGCCGAATGCACGGCCGAATGCACGGCCGAATGGACTGCCGAATGGACGGCCTAAGGATCTTTTGATCGATCGACCGTAAGCACCCGGGCCTCGATCACGAGGCTCCGCCCTGTGGCAATCCAGGTGCGGAAGAGGGGGCGTCGGCGCCCGAGCGTCTCACGCCGAATGGCAAGATACCACAGCGCTTCGACCATAGACAGACCCATACGTACGAATATGTCACCTGGCTATCCGAGACTCGGCGTTGGCTGCTCCACCCCGCGACCTATCGGCGGAAAAAGGGGTATTCAGTTGACTCCAGTTGCCTGGAGGCGTAGCATGTTGCTTGATG
>CBDUZY010000622.1:0-1926 GCA_965371825.1 uncultured bacterium | reverse complement strand
GGTTGCGCCGGAAGAGACCGAGGCCGAGGTGGCTGTGGTCGAGCAGGCGGAGACGCCGCTGCGCGGACCGAAGTACCTCGGGCTGCGATACGACGAAGACTTCAGCTATCTCGCCGGTGAGGCGGGTTCGTACAAAGAGGACTTCGCCGATCCGGTCAAGTACATACGCCTTGACGACGACTGGTCACTGACTGCGGGCGGGGGTTTCCGTTTCCGATTCGAGGCGGAAACCAACAAGGCGTTCGGGGCGACGGAACCGGCTCAGGATACCTTCGTGCTCCACCGGTACATGCTTCATGCGGACCTGAAGTACCGAAAAGCGTTCAGAGCATTCGTTCAGGGCATCGCTGCGTTCGACGAAGAGCGCGACCTGGCCCTTCGTGGTGGTGACGAGAACCGCTGGGATGTGCATCAGGCCTTTTTCGACCTACGCATCCTTGGCGAGGAGCTGCCACTGACGCTCCGATTCGGTCGCCAAGAGCTGTTTTACGGCAAGGAGCGTCTCGTCTCGCCGCTGGGGTGGGCCAACGTCCTGCGCCGCTTCGACGCGGTTAAGCTGTTTGCCCACGGCGACACCTGGGATGTGGACCTGTGGTATGCCAAGCCCACTGTCGTTCAGCGCAAACAGCGCGACCGATACAACGAAGATGTGGATTTCTACGGCGCCTACGCAACGTACAAGGGATTCGACCGGCACGGTTTGGACTTGTATTTCCTCGCCCTAGACGACACCGGCAACGCCGTGAATCCCAATGGTCGGGCGGGTGATCGGGAGATCTACACTCTCGGCTCGCGTTTCTGGGGCAACACCGGCGCCTGGGACTACGAAACGGAAATTGCCGGTCAGTGGGGCCACTGGGCGGGAGACACCGTCCAGGCCTGGAACGTGTCGCTCTACGGCGGGTACACCTTCGGCGAGTTTGACTGCAAACCGCGTGTCGGCGCTGGTTTCGACTGGGCCACGGGCGATGATTCACCGCGCGACGGATCCGTGCAAACCTTCAACCAGCTATTCCCGTTGGGGCACGGACATCTGGGCTACTTGGATCTGATCGGTCGCCAGAACGTAACGTCGGCGAACTTCAACGTGTCCGCGTGGGCGGTGCCCGAGAAGGTCAAGGCGCAACTGACCTACTACACGTTTTGGCTCTCGGAAGAGAAGGACGCCCTGTATAACGCGGGCGGCGGCGCATCCCGCAGAGATCCCACTGGCAGTAGCGGCAAGGAGATCGGGCAGGAGTTGGACATAACGGTCAAATGGAAGCTCGACGCCCACTCGGACCTGCTATTCGGTTACTCGCACATGTGGCACGCCGACTTCATCGTTGACACGGGACCGAGTGAGGACGCCGACCTCTTTTACGTGCAATACGGATTCAAGTTCTAGACGGTGCCCGGGCGGCGCGGCGCCGTCGAGGGCGTTTCATCGGTTCGGGTGTCGCAACCCGGCGCGCTCGTCACTCAAAACGGAGATGATACAGATGAGAAGAATCGCGAAATTGCTGTTGATTCTGGGTCTCGGTGGTTCGACCACCGCCGTGTTTTCGTGCTCTGGGGACTTCTGGCAGGAGATGCGCGACGCGGCGATCGCCGGCGCGGCGGCGTTCGTCTCGGATACCACGTTCGACCTGCTCGACGACAACGTCGGCCTGGGCGACTAAGCCAGGCGACTGGATGAAGTGAAAAGCGTCCGCGGACCTGCCCGGTCCACACACGGACGCCTTTCGCATTGTCCGGCCCGCCCGGTTGCAGAACGGAGCACTTCGCAACAAACTCCCCCCCCCGCTCGTGGGCTCTTCCTGACGCGCGGCTCCAGAGATCGGGCCACGCCCTGAGCAATTGCGATCTCGGGGCCGCGGAGAGCTTGCCGCATGACGGCAACATTGGCGATCAGGATGGACGCCAGTATGCTCGGCCGGAGAAGGT
>CBDUZY010000621.1:0-1932 GCA_965371825.1 uncultured bacterium | reverse complement strand
TGAACGAACACTCCGGCTCACCGTTCGTGTCGAACGCCCTAGGGAATGAACAGAATCTAACTCCGCGAAGGGGTGCGATCATGTCAAGAGCAGTTCTGGGGGCGGTTGGAGTACTTTTATTCGCAACGTTGGCGCGAGCTGAGGTCGTCGTCGAGCTCGTGCCGGACAATCCCGGCCCGTACAGCGGCGGCGAGACGCTGACCGTCGACGTCTGGGTCCACAGCGAGGTCGACTACTGGGCCTCGTTTGGGCACATTCAGTTCGACCTCACCGTCAGTGATCCGGGGTTGTCGCTCGACGCCACTTTCACGTTCGACTACACCACGCTCAGCGAACCGCACGGATACGACTATGGTTCACCGGCGCTGCCCGTTCCTTGGACGTACAACGGTTGGGACCTAGCCTGTACTCCCGCGTGTCCTGACGTCTTCATGGCCATTCCGCCCGGCGGCTCGTTCCATGTCGGCAGCATAGGAGTGCAACTCCCCGCGGAGTCCGGGGAGTATCGTCTGGACCTCGTTGACGCCGAGCAATCGTATGAAGGCCTCGGAGTGTTACTCGGACTCGTCAACAGTCCCTTCTGGCCGGATCCCGTGTGGCGCGCGCACACCGGTGAGATAACCGGGGGGACTTATGACTTTACCGTCCGGGTGGTCCCAGCCGTGTCTGATTGGGGCCTCGTCGTTCTTGCGCTTTTACTGCTCACCGTGGGCACCATCGCTCTGACGCGCCGGAGGCAGATTCGGGCGGTACATACATGTGCCGGTGCTCTTCCCCAAGAAGCGCGTGTGCCGTCACGGCGAAGCGCCGGCCCGGGTTCGCTACGCTTTGTTGGCGCAGACCACACGCGTTTGTGTCGCCGCAGGCGCCGCTACATCCCACGATCGCGCTGAACGTTGTCTGTCAGGAGCCCGATTCGTACTTGAACGAGAGTCCCACCTTGGCGCGGTAGGCTACGACCTTCCCGTCGTCGATCTTCATGTCGAGCTTGTGGATCTCGGCGACTCGGAGGTGCTTGAGTTGTTTGCCTGCGGTCTCGACCGCCTGCCTGGCCGCGTCTTCCCACGACGTACTGCTCGTTCCCACCAGTTCGATGACCTTGTAAACACTATCCGGCATGATCGCTCTCCTTGCTCACAGAGTTCCCGTTTCTGAAGACAGACAACAGTAGACGGCATTGTATCTCCGCGGCGACCGGGCTTCAAAGGCGGCGGGCAGATGCGCGGGCGGCGGGCAGATGAGCGAACCACGCGGTCCGTCCTTTGAAATCGCGGGCGATTCCAGTTCAGCGGAAAGTCGCCGAAAAGATAGGCATCTTGGGAAGTGCACGGGGTCTGGCGCGGTTCCGGAAGATAGGCGTCAGGGTGTCGCCCGCGGTACGGGCGACTCGCTCCGAGCGTTCGCAAGGGCCTCGTTCTCTTTCGTCTCGACTCCGCAGCTCAGTGCCTCTACGACGTCGTGGGCGAGCCACCGCGATACCTTCCGGGCACCGCTCGCGTAGACATGTACCGGATCGAAGAAGTCCTCGTCGTCGACCAACCCTGGCGGAGGTTGAACAAGCGGCACGGAGTGACGGCTCGAAGCGTTGGTGACGAGGTCGCGATAGATCGGGTTCTCGGCGTGTCGCTCCCAAGGCACGGCGTTCGACGAAAAGGGGGGCTCCAGGAGCCGCACGGTCACGCCGGCCGAATCGAGCAGCTCGATCGCCTGGTGGAGTGCCACAGCATTGGCACTGTCCTGCTTCAAACCGGCGAGGAAACTCCGCCGCGACTCGGTCCACTTTTCGGGGGAGGGTTGTCCGGGAAGCTCGGTCGGACCCCCGTCCCACCAGACCCACCCGCGGTCGCCGTTTTTCATCTTGGACACGGGTTGAATCGGGGCACCGATCGCGAACCGACTCACGCAGATGCGGGCGTCTTCCCACCTGTAGTA
>CBDUZY010000620.1:0-1933 GCA_965371825.1 uncultured bacterium | reverse complement strand
CGCGTCGGACACCGGCGGGCTGGCGGAGGCGTGCATCGTCGGGCAGGGCGTGGATGGCCTCACGGCTGATGTCGCCGCCCACGGTGCGAAGAAGATATTCACCGTCGACGACGGCGAGCTGGCGATGTACCGAGCGCAACCGTATGCGGCGGCGCTCGCGGCCGTCATCGACGCGGCTTCGCCAAAAATCGTACTGATTCCCGCGAGCGCCATGGGTCGTGACCTCGCCCCGCGGGTGTCGGCCCGAAAGCGCGCCGCACTGGCCATCGACTGCACGGAGGTAACGCTCGACGGCGGAGACCTCGTCGTGGCCAAGCCCATGTATGCCGGTAAGTTCAGCGCCAAGTTCCGCCTGTCAGCCGACCGGCTCCAGATCGCTGCCGTGCGGGCCAACGCGTACCCAGCCGCAGAACCCCAACAAGGCGCCACGGCCGACGTTCAGTCCGTACCGCTGTCACTCACCGAAAGCGACAAGCGTCTTTCGATAAACGAGATCGTCGCGACCGGTTCGGGTGTCAAGGACGTGACAGAGGCCGACGTCGTTGTCTCCGGCGGGCGAGCGCTGAAGTCGGAGGACAGCTTCAAGATCATTCACCAGCTTGCGGAAGTTCTCGATGGGGCGGTCGGAGCATCGCGGGCGGCGTGCGACGCGGGTTACCAACCCCACTCTCGCCAGGTCGGTCTGACCGGCAAGGTCGTGACGCCGCGGCTCTACATCGCCTGCGGCATCGACGGGGCCATACAGCACTTAGCCGGTATGCGCGGCAGCAAGGTGATCGTGGCGGTCAACACGAAGAAGGAGGCCCCTATTTTCAAGGTCGCAACCTACGGGTGTGTGATGGACCTCTTCACGCTCGTGCCGCTCCTCGCCGAGGAGTTCACGAAGGCGAAGGGCTGAGCCCCGAGCCGCCGATGTAGGGTGCATCTTGATGCACCATCGTGAGTTGGGACAACGCCGCGCAGGCGGTGTTGTGTGCATCTCGATGCACCATTGGCTGGCGGGCATGAGCAGCGCCGCGCGGCCAAGAGCCCGCGGCTCAGGTTACTCTCCGTTCACATGTTTGGAATGACATGAATCCCATAGCAATGACATTGTTGCTCGTCGTCGGATGGGGTGTCTTTGCATACTCCTCCTGGCGGCGGTGGCGACTGATGATGGTCGGGGCGCCGGAGGACCAGTCCGGGCGAGTGGGTGCGAGGCTTGCGGCGACCTGGAAGTATGCCCTGATGCAACTTCGGATGCGGCGCTACCGGGCCGCGGGCGTTGCCCACATGCTCATCTTCTTCGGATTCATCGTCCTGCTCCTTCGGTCGCTGATCCTCTGGGTGCGAGGTTACGACGAGTCCTTCAGCTTCTGGATCTTCGGTCCCCATCAGTTGCTCGGGCAGACCTATTCGTTCTTCAAGGACGTCTTCGTCGTGCTAGTGTTAGTCGGGGCCCTCGTCTTCGTCTACTACCGGATGATCAAGCGTCTGAAACGCATGACACTCAGCACCGAGGGACTGATCATCATCTGGATCATCGTCGTGATGATGGCGGCGGATGTTCTTTATGACGGGGCGTCGATTGCACTGAAGGCGCACGCGGCCGAGGTGGCTCGGCCATTCCTTGTATGCGAGCCGGCCGGGTCGGTCACTGCCCTTGGGATCATTGACCTGTCCGACGGAGCGCTCGGCTGCCTCAAGCACGTCGGCTTCTGGACCCACGTCGTGCTCGTGCTGATCTTCCTGAACCTGCTGCCCTACTCGAAGCACTTCCACGTGATCACAGCCATTCCCAACGTGTACCTGCAAAGCCTCGACCCGCCCGGACGGCTTCCGCCGATCACGGACATCGACGGCAAGCTCGAACGCGAGGAGACGCTGGGCATTCGGCGGATCAACCAGTTCAGCTGGAAGTCGATCCTCGATTTCTACACGTGTACCGAATGTG
>CBDUZY010000619.1:0-1944 GCA_965371825.1 uncultured bacterium | reverse complement strand
ACTACCTCTCGGCCAACGCCGATGAGCCTCTTCTCGCCGGTGGCAACGTAGCGGGCGATGTACCCGTCGTGCTCGCTACGGAACGGCTCCGCCATGAGCACCCTTACGTTTTCGCCTATTGCCTCGTGCTCTTCATAGCCGAACATGCGCACGGCGGCCGGATTGAACGACTCGATAATCCCCTCCGTGTTGATGGTTATGATCCCGTCGACGGCAGTGTTCACGATTGCCCGGAGCTTTTCCTCGCTGTGGCGAAGCGCTTCCTCGGCGAGCTTTCGGTCGGTGATCTCATGACCGACGGCCTGGAACTCCACGAGACGGCCCTGATTGTCGTATATGGCCCGTTCGGCCCAACGCCGCCAACGCACACTGCCGTCGAGCATCACGCCGCCGGTCTCGATCACGCCAACCGGGTTTTCCACAGTGAGTGTCGCCATGAACTTCTTTTGGCGCTCGATGTTCTCCTCCGTCATCAGCGCGTAAATCGACGTTCCGATCATCTCTTCACGCGTCTTACCGAAGTGCCGACAGTCGGCCTCGTTGGCGAAGGTGATAGTCCCGTCCGGAAGGAAGCGACAGATGAGCTCCGACTGTTCCTCCACGATGGCACGGTAGCGGGCGCCGTCGAGCGGAAATGTCACCGCAGGTTGCGCATCCGCGTTCGCGCCGGAACATGCTCCCGTCTTGTCGCGGGTCGATCTATGAAGTTCTTCGTCGTGGACCCTGTCATCCGGAGTCATGGCATGGACATCCGATCGTAGATAGTGTGAGGCGACTTCGGCTGGTCTGTTTCGCAACGGTCGCGCTCCCTCGCCCTCGTACCTGTCGGACCGGTAACGCATAGACGCTCGTACTCATCCGACCCTTGTACATCAGTCTGATATGCACACAACCTCCCGGCAAACACGGATGTAATGAGCGCGCCGAGGAAAGCGCCCGCCATCGGCCCTCTTGGGATTCAGTAGTAATCTACTACGGGAGGCGCAAGCCTTCAAGAATCCCGCGACATCGTCCGTGCCCGACGTTCGCGTCCTCAGACCACCGGGGTGCCGGGCAACGCAAGTCAGAACCGCTCGTGGCGATAGGGCTTCCCCGAACGATACAACTCGAGTTGGGTGTTGATTACGTCGGCTAGCTCGGTACTACCCGCGGCTTCAGCAGCCTGAAGGGCACGCTCCCCCGTCTCGATCGCTTTCTCGAACTCACCCGACTCCGCGAACGCTGCGGCAAGCGTTACGAGATCGGTGGGATTCGACTCTTTACCTAGCTCAATGGCCCGTTGTGCCCACGAAACCGCTTCCGGGCCGTTGCGCACCTGATCGTTCTGTGATGTTGCCAACAGCACTGCCAGCAGCCTCGTCATGCGCACGTCCGGGAATCGTTGAGCCCCAAGGCGCAGTATGCGAACCGCGTCGTCAATCCGCCCGCTGCTTAGATAGTACCCGGCCAACTCAGTGAACGAGGCCGTGTTCGACGGGTTCGCTTTGATGGCCCGCTCAAACGAGGTGGCCGCCCGGGCGTGATCCCCGTTGTGGGATGCTATCATGGCAAGATTGTAATGCGCCTCGGCCGCGATTCCGTCGAAGGTCGCGGCCGCCTCGAATACCTGTTTCGCTCCCGCCATGTCGCCGCGATTCAAGGCCCCCGCACCGGCCCTGAGGATCGCCCTGGTATATTCCGGGTTTCTCGCGACCGCCTCGCGCAGATGCGCCGTGCCTTCCACGGCCTTGCCGGTGTGAACAAGAGCCAGGCCGAGGTCGCCCCGAGCCACAGTGTACTCGGGGTGTCGAGCCAGCGCCGATTGCAGATGGTCAATGGACTCCGCGAACAGTCCCTTCGAGAGCAGAAGAGCACCAAGGTGAGCGTGAACCACGGGAAAGTCCGGGAGCTGTTCGAGGGCTGCATTGTAGAGTTCAATTGCTTCATCAGTGCGCCCGAGGCGTA
>CBDUZY010000618.1:0-1970 GCA_965371825.1 uncultured bacterium | reverse complement strand
AACCCTCTCGGCATCGCACCGTTCCTCAACTACCGACTGGGTAAGGGATGGTACATCGGCAACGGCGATATGGTGGCACTGTGGGACTGGGACACAAACAGTTTCTATCTTCCCATCGGCGTACGCGTCGGGAAGGTCCTCGTGCAAGAAAAGGGTAGTTGGAACTTCTACGGCGAGTACCAAACGAGCCTGGTTTACAAAGACTGGCCCGGCTCGGCAGTGGAAAACTCGTACCGAGTGAACGTGACGTACACGATGCCAGTCGGATTATGAATCGGTCTGCCGGGACGACCTGGCGAACTTGCCTGTAGAACACATTCGCTCATTTCGAGGCTGTTTTGCCGAGCCGTTAGACAAAACCTGATAGGAGGAACACATGAGACAAATAACCGTTCTCATTCTTCTGGGTCTCTTGTTGTGTACCAGCGTGAACGCACAAGAGAAACCCAACATCCTTGTTATCTGGGGTGATGACATTGGACAGTTCAATGTCTCTGCCTACAACATGGGGATGATGGGCTACCGGACACCTAACATTGACCGAATCGCCAAAGAAGGTGCACTGTTCACCGACTGGTACGGCCAGCAGAGTTGCACCGCCGGCCGCGCCGCCTTCATCACCGGCCAGTCGCCCATTCGCACCGGCCTGACCAAGGTCGGCCTGCCCGGGGCGCCCGAAGGCATGAAGCAGGAAGACCCGACCATTGCCACGTTGCTCAAGGCGCAGGGCTACGCGACCGGCCAGTTCGGCAAGAATCACCTCGGCGACCGCGACGAGATGTTGCCGACCAATCACGGGTTCGATGAGTTCTTCGGCAATCTCTACCACTTAAACGCCGAAGAGGAGCCGGAGCACCCGGACTATCCGGGGGATACGAAGGTGGTCGACGGGAGCGGGAGGACCTTCCGTGAGAAGTTCGGCCCGCGCGGCGTCATCCACAGCTACGCGGACGGGAGGATCGAGGACACCGGCCCGCTGACGAAGAAGCGTATGGAGACCGTTGACGAGGAAGTTACCGCTGCGGCGCTTGGCTTCATGGACAAGGCCGTCAAGGACAAGAAACCGTTCTTTGTCTGGTGGAACAGCACCCGCATGCACGTCTGGACCCACCTGAAGGCTGAGTCCAAGGGCAAGACCGGTCTCGGTATCTTCGCCGATGGTATGGTCGAGCACGATGCGATGGTGGGCCAGCTGCTCGACAAGCTCAAGGAACTCGGTGTGGAAGACAACACCATCGTCATGTACTCCACCGACAACGGTGCGGAAGTGTTCACCTGGCCGGATGGGGGCACGACGATGTTCGCCGGCGAGAAGGCGACGCAGTGGGAGGGCGGCTTCCGCGTGCCCACCGTGATTCGCTGGCCCGGCGTCATCGAGCCCGGTACGATCATTAACGACATCGCTGCGCATGAAGACATGATGCCCACGCTGCTCGCCGCAGCGGGTGATCCCAACGTCAAGAAGGATCTGCTGAAGGGTAAAAAAGTCGGCGGCATGACCTACAAGGTCCACGTCGACGGCTACAATCTGATTCCCGCGCTCCAGGGAAAGGCCGAGTGGCCGCGCCACGAGTTCTTCTACTGGACCGACGATGGCAGCGTCGCCGCCTTGCGCTACAACAACTGGAAAGTCACGTTTCTGAGGCAGAATGCACACGGTATGCACGTATGGTCTGCTCCATACGAGCAACTGCGTATGCCGATGATCGGCAATCTGCGCATGGATCCCTTCGAACGCGCCGCACATGAGGCGATCGGCTACCCACAATGGCAGTTCGAGCACATGTACATGTTTGCCCCAGCCGCGGCCTACGTCGGCCAATGGTTGCAGAGCTTCCGCGACTTTCCGCCGCGCCAGAAACCCGGCAGCTTCAGCCTCGACCGCGTAATGGAAGCGGTGACCAGAGGTGCGGGCGACAAGTAACGGCTCGCCGACCAGCACAAGCTAACGACCGGTTGCAGCGGACGGC
>CBDUZY010000617.1:0-1983 GCA_965371825.1 uncultured bacterium | reverse complement strand
ATCACCGTCGAGATCTTGAACAGCCCCCCTCCAAATAGTTGACTCTGTGCCGAGTCTTGAATCCAGCGATGAATAAGTGTGCGCAACCCAATCCGGCCCTTCATACCACTCGCCATTGTCGAGGACTATGTCCGCCTTGCCGTCGCGGTTGATGTCCACAACGGCTGAGACCCCAAACTGGCCCTTGGTGAGGACATTGTCAAATATTTTGCTCCTGGAAAATGTTACGTCACCGGCAACAGCCTTGGTGGACACACCAATGCCGGTAACGCACAAGGCTACAATAATCTTAAGCAAGCCCAAACCGCTCACCGTCCCGTTTTTAGAATAACTCGTCAACATTGTGTCCTCCATTCTGATCCTGTAAAGGGCGAGGTAGAAAGTGCAGCCTACATAATCGTACCACAACTTAACACCTTAGCTGACATCTCCCAATATACCTACTCAGCTACGCCACCGCACCTATATTCCAATATATTGCCAGGTTCGTGTGCATACAGAGCGCCTTGCAGTCGGACGTATGCTCGCCTCGATGAAGGCTGGCAATTCCATTCGCGAAGCATCCGCTCTCTCCCCGAGCGAACGCGAACGGATTCTACGGCACACTGTACACCTTGAACAGCCGCACGGTAACACTACGCTGAATCGGTGGTGTTTCGAGCGTAAGTTTCCCGTTCACCGACTCTTCGACTGATCGTCTTATCCACTTGTCCCTGATCGTATCAAGCCATTCTGCAGCCCAGGTGCCATCGGGGACTCCGCCCAGTACAAGTTTTCCAGAGGGTTGCTCTTCAGGTTCGACGCCTGTCCGAGCATAGAGCCACGTCAACTTCGGGGACTTCAGCCACAACAGAATGATATCGTCGCTCTGCATGCCGCGGACCTGCAGGTGCGGACCGTCACAACGGACAAAACCTCCGAGTTCATAACCGACAGGCATGAACCCGCCCCCCGTATTCTCGATCGCGATGGCGTGCATCCTTGGGATCAACGGCGAATTCTTGCTGCACCACGATCTGGTCGTCGAGCGACACGGTGAGCTCCGGTGGGCCGGGATTCTTATCACGCAGGAATATCTCGGGAACGAACACGGCGAACTCACCCGCCTCCGGGTAATCCATCTTGAGGACCATGCGGCTTCTCCCCAACGGAGGCCCGAGATGGCCGCTCATGAAATCGCGGTCTTTGACGCAGCCGTTCGGCTCGATCTCGAACGCCTCTCTGTCTTTCCATCCGTCCGGGAACCGGTAGTTCATGTGCCAATCTTCCACGTAAACATCGGCATGGTATGGTGTCCGCGCAGCGTCGCTGAAACGAAACGATTCGACATTGATCGGCTGCCATGTTTGCTGGCAGAATGGAACGCCGTCCACGTATCTCGCCAAGGCATTGAGATAGGTGTAGTACTTCTCGTTTGTCAGCCAGTTCCACCCGAAGGCCATCCCGGTGCCGGCCGAGCCGCTCATCGTGGTGCTCCACATACCGTTGTGAGCCATGATTCGGTCCGGATCGTGCGAGGCGTAGCCTTCTTCAGGCTCATAGCCGTGTCCGATGCCGAACTCGCTGAACATGACCGGCTTGTTGTAGGCCGCCAGGTGACGCTTGACCCAAAGCTCCGCGGACGGCGTGAAGTCCTTCTGGGTATAGGTATTGACCGGAGAACCTCCCGACGGTTCACAGAAATGTTCGAGATCTGCAACGGTTTCTTGCACGATAGCTTAATGATATCCGACGACGTACTAGCCAACTGGGGCGCCGTGCCCACGAGGGGACTCACGCCGAACATCACCACAACTGCGAACCATCCAATCATGGTCGTTTTATTCCTGCCCATAGTCACTTCCTTCCGTCGCCTCGCATTGGGTGAGCGAGCAATACCAATATCCAGTCGTTGTCCGCAGCAGGCGACCCAGGTGGATCGAATGAATGGCGCGTAACCCGATTGTATGGTCCGCCAGTACCTTGATAGTTGCCCATTCGCGG
>CBDUZY010000616.1:0-1990 GCA_965371825.1 uncultured bacterium | reverse complement strand
GACCCGCGGCGATCTCGTCATGGTCGGCGGATACCTGCCCGGCCTCGCTTCGCGCACGGACGGGGATGAAGACGTAGGTCGGGCTCTGCCCGACGGAAGGGACTTCATCCTTCATCCTTCCGCGCGCGGCGGCGTAAGCCCCCCACCGAAGCTGCGTAACAAACCCGACCCGACACTGATGACCGCGGTAGCCGCGGCGTCCGGCCCCGGTCCGTGGATCGACGTCAAGGGCTCCTTCAGGCTCGTCGGCGACTGCGAGGTGATCAACGAGTCGCTGTTCATGCTCGAGGGCGATTTCGTCAACGAGTCCGCCTGGCCGGATGGATTCGATTTCGGCCTGGGCACACTGCAGCTTACCGGCGCCGGGGTCGAGCAGAGCTTCGAGGTTGGCGGCGTCGATATCGCCTCGGCTGAGGGCTATGAGAAGAACTTCTCGCTGGGCGTAATGCACCTTGCTTCCGTAGTGACACGAGGAGGCACTCCCAGGGGCGCCGTGGTTCGCCTGATCAACGACACATACAACACCGTCGGCGCCGGAGACTGCGAAGAGGTCCTTCACGTGCGGCAGTTGATCCTCGACGGCGACTCGAGGCTCATCGTCGACAACGTCAAGCTGTACTTCGCAGAGCTGTCTAAGGATCCGGCGGCGACGATCGAGACGATCGGGTGCGGCGAGGTGACTCAGGTCTCGTTCGCCCCCGACCCGCCGCAAGCTCCCGAGCCTGATCCTTGGGGATCACATGTCGACAAGAACCGGTACATCTCGATGGTGATCCCGTCGACAGCCGTCGCCTCGGGCGGGGATGAGACCGCCATCCGCGTGACACTTACTTCGCTGCACCACCCCGACGATCCGGAGATCGTGCCGGACTTCAGCGATTGGGAGGGCCGCCGTCGCTGGGTTAATTCCCTTAACGAGACGCATACTTGCCCGGACTCTCCGAACTTCCCCGGCACCACGTTCCGCTGTGCGGTTCTGGGTTGCGATCCCGAGTACCGGGCGTGGGGCAAGGAACTCGGCGGCGAGGTTCTTCACGTTACCGGTGCAGCCGTCGTGCCCAGCTCGACCTACCACGCGGCTCAGTTTGCGGCGAGCTGCGCGGGCAATGAGATCTCGTGTGCGGCTACGTCCGATGAGCTTCCTATCGATACCGGTAAGTTCGGAGACGTCGATCCGCTGACGGACGGGCTGGCGGTTCTGGACATCGCCCGTGTTGTCGACCACGTGAAGGGCAAGCCCTACCCGACGACGTGGCCGCCGGAAAGCGGAACGACGCTGTTTAAGCCGCGAGTTCACCTGCGCCCGAACGTCCCCGACGCTCTCGGTGAAAACGCCGGCGTTCTCGACATCGCCACCGCCGTCGACGCAGTGAAGGGCAATGCCTACTGGCACTTCGGCGAGTTCGGCCCATGTACGGACGCATGCCCCGGCGAGGCGGCGTGTCCGTAACGATGCCGCCTGCGCGCCCGGCGCCCGTATGCCCGGGCTCGACGTTTCGAGTGAAGCCGTTGGGATGCTCCGCCGTAAGATCGCAACCGCGACATGAACCGCAGGATGAAGTCGGTTGCAGGTGATTAGCTACAATGCCCCGGCCCGCATGCGGCGTCAAGGCGTTGCAGGAGGTGCCCAGTCTGCGCGACGTGCCGGTGTCATTCAAGGCTGCAATGACGATTGCGGGGCATTGATGCCAAGAAACTGTCACAGGCTGATCCTCACCATAGCAAGTGCAGCCGCACTCATGCCCGCATGTATCGGATGCTTCAACCCCGTGGACTCCATGTCCGTGGTGCAAAGCGATGTCCGATACGTGGCGTTCGGCAACTCGACGACCGCGGGCCCTTCCGAGCGAGACTACCCCGAGATCCTCGCCGAGATGCTGGGTGAGCCACCCGAGACGCTCGCCAATGAGGGAAAGAGCGGGGAGACCTCGAGCGAAAGTCTCGACCGGCTCCGCAACCTGATAGACCGAGGTACATATCCCAACGCTGA
>CBDUZY010000615.1:0-1990 GCA_965371825.1 uncultured bacterium | reverse complement strand
CGGAGGTGAGATACTGCATTTAACCGGTGCGGCGGTCGGACCGAGTTCACAGTACGATGTTGCCCTGCTGGACGAGAGTTGCGTCGGCCAGGAGGGCACTTGCGCGAGTGTCTCCGACGAGTTGTCGATCTTCACGGCAACGTACGGCGATGTCGATCCGCTAAGCGATGCCCTCGTGGTACTCGACATCGCGCGGATCGTGGATCACGTTAAAGGTATGCCTTTCTCGACCTTCAAGCCGGGTGTCCACCTGCGACCCGACGTTCCGGACGCTCTGGGAGAGAACGTGGGCGTCCTCGACATCGCCACGTGCGTTGATGCCGTAAAGGGCAACGCCTACTGGCATTTCGGCGACTTCGGGCCCTGCACGGACGCCTGCCCGGGCGAGGCCGTGTGTCCGTAGGCCGAGCTTTATCGGTCTGCGCGACAGCTTGGTGACCGGATTGCATGACGCGCCTTCCATCCCGTTTGCAACCACAGCGCCGGGTCCGACCGATCTGCATAGTATCCGGCTCCGCGTGCTCGACCCGTGCCGAACGAGCGTGTAGTCTGCTTGTCGAGCGGCCTGGCGCGCTTGCCGAGCAGACTCCGCCTTGCGCCGGACGACTCCACCGAGCACTATCACCGCCCGCGCCAGCGGAAGGAGCAAGACGATGCGGCGACCTTGGGCCAACCTGACTGCGACAGTGGCAGTCTATCTCTTATCGTGTGCGGGCGCGTCCGCCGGGCAGGCCGAGCCCACACCTTCACGAGTGGGATCCGGTGAACCGCTGGCCATACCGTCTGTCGGCATACCCGCCGATTGGCTAACCAAGGCCGAGCGAACGGACTTCAGAGAGACACCTAGCTACAAAGAGACAATCGCGTTTTGCCGACGGTTGGCATCTGCATCGGAATGGATCCGTTACGAGTCCTTCGGCGTCAGCCCCGAAGGGCGCGAGATGCCGCTGCTCATAGCCTCCACACGAGGTGTCCTCGACCCGGCGGGGGCACGTACCGGCAAGACACCGGTGGTTTTTGTTCAGAACTGCATCCATGCCGGTGAGTGCGCCGGCAAGGACGCCTCGCTCATGTTGCTTCGCGACATCGCCGTAACCAAGACCCGGCGGGGACTTCTCGACCACGCGGTCTTTCTGGTCATCCCCATCTTCAACGTGGATGGGCACGAGCGATTCAGCCCCTATTCACGGATCAACCAGAACGGCCCCGAGCAGATGGGCTGGAGAGTCACCTCGCGCAACCTCAACCTCAACCGCGACTACATGAAAGCCGACACCGTGGAGATGCGGGCGTGGCTTGCCCTGTGGAACAAGTGGCGCCCGGACGTGCTCATAGACAACCACACGACCGACGGGGGAGACTGGCAGTATGACCTTCTGCTCGCGGTAGACACGCACCAGGCCGCATCGCCTCCAATTGCCAAGTGGCTCGAAGATACACTCTACCCTCGGTTGCTTCCCGCTCTGGCGAAGGACGGACACCTCACGATGACGTACTTCACGTTGATCGACCGGACGGATCCGTCGAAAGGCCTACGGTCGGGCGGCTTCGCTCCGCGTTACTCGAACGGGTACGGTTCAATCCGCAACCGCCCTTCGATCCTCGTGGAGACCCACATGCTCAAGCCGTATCGCAGGCGAGTGATCACCTGCTACAACGCAATGCGGCACGTGTTGGAGGTAGTCAGCGCCGACCCGGACAGTTTGCGGGCGGCGGTCGAAGAGGCCGACGCCGCCACCGCCCGGATCGGGGCCGAGTACGATCCCGGATCCGCGATGCCGATCGCACTCGGCGAGACGGACGAATCAGTGCCACTTACCTTCAAGGGCTTTGAGTATCGTCGGGAACTGAGCCAGATCTCGGGCAACATGCGCATAATCTACGACGACACCGCCCCAGTTGACATCGAAACTGAGTGGTTCAACGGAACTCGTGTGGAGACGACGGTTGCGCCGCCACTGGCGTACATAATCCCACCGCAGTGGACCGA
>CBDUZY010000614.1:0-1991 GCA_965371825.1 uncultured bacterium | reverse complement strand
GGAGGCTGCGCCGGCTGGGCTGTGAACGGCTCTCCGCGTCGCGAGGGATCGCCCTATAGCCCAATTTACCACCGCATGATTGTCTCGCACGCGTGCTTACATTGCCACCGTATCTTCGTGTCGATCTGTCGTAATGTACTGCTAACAAATAGGTTACGCAGCTTGATGCGGTCCCGTAACAACCCTTGAGTCGGTTGAATCGTACACTTTCAGAGGCCTACGATTGTATGGGGAACGAATGGCTTCGGAGCCCTGGGGAGGGCGACCGTTATGTCTTATGTAGATCTACAGGCAACGCTTCGTGATTGGCCCTACGAGCCGGAGAAGATCTCCGTCCGCAAAATCCTCGGGGCTGACGACGTGATCCGGATCCAGATGCGCGTCGAGATGGGGATCGTGCAGATGGAGACGCTGGGCCGGCCTGACGGTGCCCGCCCCTTCGGGTGCGAGTCGCTCCTGACCTACCACAAGCGACGGATCGCCAAACACCAGCAGAGGAACGGAACTCCCGGCGGCTACCTGCTCTCTCGGGACGACTGTGAGGCGCTTCGAGTCGAGGCGTCCCTCTTCTATCGCCGGTACATCGCTTATTTCGTGCTCGAAGAGTTCTCGAACGTCCGGAACGACACAGCCCACAGCCTGGCGATCTTCGATCTCTGTCGTGACTTCGCGGAAGACCCGAGCGACAGGGCTTCCCTCGAGGACTTTCGACCATATGTGATGATGATGCACTCCCGGGCCCTCGCCTACCAGGCTCTCGAGGACAAGGAGCCGGCAAGTGCCCTCGCCCACGTCAATCGCGGGATCATCGACATCAAAGCCCACTTCGAGGAGCAGGGCCGATCGGACGCGGCCGACGCAAGCGAGGAGATCAACATCCTTCGCACGCTCGGTAACGAGCTAAACGGCAAGCTCCCGCAGAACTCACTGCTCGGCACGCGCAAGGCGCTTCGGAACGCGATTCAGGAGGAGCGTTTCGAGGAGGCTGCACGCCTGCGCGACGAGCTCAAGCACCACTACTATCCTCGCGCCGGATAGTGCAGGCTGCACAATCAGCCGGGCAAAGCGCTGTATCCGATGTGCCATGGTTCCCGCCTCCGCCGTTGTGGCCCGTCGCCCGAGCGGACGCCCCCCCGCAAACAGTCGATTTCACCTTCCTGCTGGAGACCATCCAAGCCTTTTCGCAGTGGACCGCGGATCTGCGTCGCGGGGTTGTCTCGACGTGACGGCGTCCCTGCCTGCAACCTCGCGGAGCACGGAAAAAACGCTATGATTGCGACCACACGGGGCCATGGCGTGTTCAGCCGGCCCGAGCGAAATCGACCGCGGTCTTGTAAGAAGACCCGATGCGAGAGGACGTAACCATGCAAGCGTACAGGTTGATTGCAGGGATACCGGAAGGCAATTGGCGAACCGTCTTCGCCGTCGCCGCCTGTTGGATGGTTGGCTGTGCTACGACGCAGGCCCCGCGTGAGGCGGACACCGGGAATAGTCCGGCTCCCGACCGCGTGGCCGAGGCGGTTGCCGGTGGTCAGGGGGCGTCGGAAGAGGCCGAAGTCGTCGCGAAGGCAATCGACCCGCCGGCGACCGATGCCCACGACGATACCGAGGCTGCAGCGGACGACACACCGCCTGAGGTCCGTGAAGAGCACTGGGAAGGCGGCGTAGTCAAGCGCAGCATCGAAGGAAGAACCGGCGGCGACGGCGAGTTCATCCGGGATGGTGTCACCACTACCTTTTACGAGTCGGGCCAACTCAAGTCGAAGAGTTACTGGGTCGACGGCAAGCCGCACGGTCAGCGCACCACCTGGTACATCAACGGGCAAATCTGGTCGCACGGCACCTACGTCAACGGCCGTGAAGATGGAACCTGGACGCGATGGTACCCGGACGGCGGCAAGCACACCGAATGGCACATGCGCCTCGGCGTCTGGCACGGAACCTACACGGAGTGGCACGCCAACGGCTTCAAGCGGTTGGAAGTGGAATTC
>CBDUZY010000613.1:0-2005 GCA_965371825.1 uncultured bacterium | reverse complement strand
CGTTCTTGCTCATCGGAACGCTCGTACACCTGTACTATCAAACCGTTCCGACCGCCGTGCAGCCTGCCGGTGAAAGCGGCGAGCCCGACAGAATCTTCGCACATTTCATTGCCACGGCACTGCCGATCGGTTGGGGGTTGAAGGGTCTGCTGGTGGCTGGAATCTTCGCTGCGGCTATGTCCAGTCTCGACTCGGCGCTCGGCGCACTCTCTTCGACGGCGGTGACTGATTTCTATCGGCCGTTTGTTGACCGGCGCCGTCGCAGGGCCGCGCCGGCCGAGGACGGTGGACGGCATGACCTGCGAATCGCCAGATACTGTACGTTGCTGTTCGGCGTGCTTCTGGTTGTCGTGGCGTTGAGCTTCGCGGGGTCGGGGCAGTTGCTCGAGGACGCGCTCGGGTGGAGCGGTCTCATCTTCGGTGGGTTGCTCGGCGTGTTTCTGCTCGGCGTGACGACGAGGACTAGGGGAAACGACAGGGCCAACGTGGTGGCGATGCTGTCGTCCGTCGCCGGTCTGGTCGCGGTCAAGTACTTTCAGGACCAGGCGGGAGTCGTCTACCTCGCCTGGCCTTGGTGGGTCGTGGTCGGAACCGCCTGGACGTACTTCGTCGGCGCGTGTTTCGTGAGCAAGAGACGATCGACGGCGTGATTCTTCCCGGCACGGCACGCGGCGCGTATAATGCTCATCGTTGGCGTCGCCCGCTCGGGCGACGCAGGTCGAAAGAGGTGGTGTCATGTCCTCTAACCGAGCGACGATTCTCTTCGGAACCGTCTTGATTCTGGCTATCCACACCTCATCCGGATGCAAACGTGCCGATCCTCCCGGCGAGAAATCCGCGTCCAACAACTCCACAGCGCCCGAAGCCGGCGATGCCCGCACCGCTCCTCAGCGCACAGAACGACAGGGCGAACGCGATGCTATGGTCAAGCGTCAAATCGCGGCGCGTGGCGTTCGCGACTCCGCCGTTCTGGACGCAATGAGACGTGTCCCGCGCCACTGGTTTGTTCCGAAGTCCCTCAAGTCTCGCGCCTACGACGACAGGCCGCTTCCGATCGGAGCGGGGCAGACGATCTCTCAGCCCTACATCGTCGCTCTGATGACCGAGGCACTCCACTTGAAGGCCGATTCGAGAGTTCTGGAGGTGGGTACGGGCTCCGGTTATCAGGCGGCCGTGCTCGCCGAGATCACCCCACACGTGTTCACGATCGAGATAGTCGAACCGCTCGGCCGGCAGGCGATGGCCACCTTCGAACGGCACGGTTACACCACAATCAAGGCCAAGATCGGCGACGGTTACGCCGGTTGGGACGAGCACGCCCCGTTCGACGCGGTCATCGTAACGTGCGCACCGGACCACGTGCCGCCCAAGCTGATCGAACAACTCAAAGAGGGCGGGCGGATGTGCATACCGGTCGGCAGTCAGCGCCGCGTGCAAAGCCTGCACCTGATCACGAAACTGGCCGACGGCAAGCTCGACACCGACAACTTGATCCCCGTGCGCTTCGTACCGATGACCGGCGACGCCCAGGTAAAACCGAAACCGTAAGTGTCGCCGTTCGGTCTACGGACACACCGCTTCGGGGGTGTGGCACCGGTTTCCAACCGGTGCGAACACGGGTTGAAAGCCAGTGCCACAGCTTCTTCAATAAGCTGCTACGGGCACGGCGCTTCACCCGGGCACGCATCCGTACACGGGCCGAAGGCGCCGAAGTGCCAGTACGCGTTGCCCTTCACGGCGTCGACGGCTGTGGCGATGTCTAGCACTCCCACGTTCTCTCCGAGCGCGTTCGGAACGTTGGGGCGCAAGTGTACTCGTGGCTTGAAGAGCGCCGTTCCCAACTCCGGCGGCCAGGTCGTCGGATAAGGTCTGCCCTTCACGTGATCCACGACGCGGGCGATGTCGAGAACCACTAACCCCTCGGTCAGCGGGTCAACGTTGCCGAACTGGCAAGTCGTGATCGTCAGCTCCTCCGAGGCGTAGGCGCACGTCGACTCCTCGCCCT
>CBDUZY010000612.1:0-2006 GCA_965371825.1 uncultured bacterium | reverse complement strand
ACGTCGGCAAGAACCAAGGCCGCCGATCCAAGACACGAAAGCACAACCAGTATCTCTGCAGGAAGCATTGTATCACTCTCCGCCCCGCCGTTTCTCCTAACTGTTGTATTCCCGTCGCCAGGGCGAAGGTTGCACGAAAACTGTGGGGATTGTCATGTCCGCGTAACTTCCGTCCACTACAGGACCCGGCGCACCGGCCAGTGCGAAGGCGTCGGGGATGGCCTGCCCCCGCTGTCGAGGCCGGCAGGGCAAACCACCCAATCGCACTGATCATCGTTCCCATGGTCTCAATCTTTCCGGCATCGGTGACGGGCGCTTTGCACCCGTTTGGCTCGAACTGGTGAACACTCGGCGCCGGATTGTGTTCCATCATGTCCCGGAGACGCAAGTCGGCTCTTCTCGAACTGCGGGAGTGCCGCCTGTGGCACACCCGCCCCCGGGTGTGAATGTTGCGACTGAGACTTCTCAGCCGGAGGCGACTGATGCTTCCCAGCCGAGGGCGGCTGGGCTACGCGCGCCGTGCCGCCTCAGCTTGTTAGATTGCCATCCAACCGCTACTCTCCGTTCAAGGCGGACCCGGACGTTTGGCGCGGATCGAAGCTCGACAACCTTCGCCTGTTGCTGGAGGCTGGGCGAGTCTCCCGGACGAGTCTGCACTGCCGTGGCAGGGATCGGGCGTCGCTCTCCTTGGCGCGACGCGCAGGACGCGGAGTGGGCGGAACACGGGTAGGATGTGCCCCGATGAATCCGGCTACGTGGTTCAGCAAGCGTCGTGGCGGACTCGCGGTCGGTGTCGCGATGACAGCCGTGGGGTGCGGGCTCTACGCGCTCGGACTGCTCGATGGTTTGGAAGCCGCCGGTCTCGACCTCCACCAACGGCACCTCTCGACGATCCGGGATGACCCCCGCATCGTTCTGATCGACATAGACGACTCCTCACTCGAGGCGTTCGGCGATTGGCCTTGGCCGAGGCGGCGGCACGCAGAGCTTGTACGAACGCTCGACGAACTCGGTGCCGATAGGATAGTTCTCGATCTCGTGTTCGCAGGGCATTCGCCGCGCCGGATCGATGACGCCGGACATAGCCGTCATTATGACTTCGATGTGGACCTTTCCGAGCTGGGTGATCCCGCGGGCAATGACTACATATATGACGACGACGAACTTCGCGATGCAATGCTCGCGGCCGGCAATGTTTATCTCGCCGTCTTCGGCGCACTTAGCCCGCCCGACATCGATCCGTCACGTGCGATCGATCGGGCCCTTGCCGCGGTTCAACAGGATCCGCAGGTCAGCTTCGCGCGTCTTGTTGAGGTTCTAAGTTTGCCCGTTCCGTGGGTGAGCGAGCAGTTCTATCACCGGATACGGATCGCGGCGCTCTTGGACGGCGACTTCGGACTCGATGAGACGGTGCTGGCCGGGCGACTCGCCTTCGAGGAGTCCGCGCCCGGGGGAAACCGGCAGGTTCTGCGTGAGAATCTGGCGGCTGCCAAACAGCTCATGGCCCGGAGGGCGGCGCGTTCGTTCTTGCGGGATCGACCAACGGCAACTTGGAGCGAGTTCTTCGAGGCCATGCTACCTGATCGAGAACCCGACGCTCTCTCGCCCGATCGTGAATGCCTGCTGACGGCATTTCGCAGGGCGGACGCCTATCGTTCGGTGGAGCGCCGGGCGACCGCCACGCCCTCGGCACTCGAGGGTCGGATACCGCACGCACACGACCTGACCCTGCCGATCGATAAGCTCGCCGGTGTGGCCAGGGGTTTTGGATTCGTCGCGTTCATGCGCGAGGAATCGGGCGGCGTGCTTCGCGCCGTACCCCTGTTTATCGATGCCGACGGCGTCCTGCTGCCCCAACTCGGGCTGGCGGTGGCGATGGACGTTTGGGGGGTGAACCGATCCAGTTTCACGATCGACGGCAGCGAACTGATCGTCGGTGACACGGGAAACGAGCGGCGCGTCGAGCTCGACGACGGCGGTCTCACGATTGTCAACTGGCACGTACC
>CBDUZY010000611.1:0-2008 GCA_965371825.1 uncultured bacterium | reverse complement strand
GACAGGTAGACCTCGTGGGCGCGAATTCGGATTCCCGTCTCCTCAGGATCGGGGTTGCTTGCCACAATGAGAGGCGATGCTGCCTCGCCCATGGAAGCGGGTTTCGTTTTCTTGTGACCTGCCATGGCACGTTCCTCTCTTTACGTCAGGTGTCCGTATCACATCACATTCCAGTCATCCCGATTACAGCGACTGATAGAGCTGTTCCGTCTCGTGGGCGATGACGTCCCACGAGAACCGGGATTCAGCGTCATGTCTTCCATTGCGCCCCATCCTCTTGGAGTCCTCAGGATCGGTGAGGGCAATCTCGATCGCACCACCGATCGACCCCTCGTCAGCGGAGACTATCAGGCCCGTTTCGTTGTTTCGCACAAACTCAGCGGGTCCACCGTTGAGCGTGGCTACAACCGGTTTTGTCGCACTCCAGGCCTCCAGGATCACGATGCCGAACGGCTCGTTACGACTCGGCACGCACACCGCGTCGGCGGCCTTGAAGAGGCTTACAAGTTCCGGACCGTTGCGATACCCGGCGAACCGTGCCGCATGAGACAAACGCTTCGCGGACACGCTCTCCTCTAGCGATTCTCGCATGTCGCCGTCCCCGGCGAGGACGAGCTTCGCGCGTGGGCACCGATCAAGAACGGCGGGCATGGCGTCGACGAGCAGGTCAGGGCCCTTCTGCCAGGCCAGTCGGCCGGCGAACAGGACGAACGGGTCATCCGCGCCGACAGCGTATCGATCTCTAACCGAGCTTACATCGACATCGACATCGAACCTACCGACGTCGACGCCGTTGTAGACCACGGTCATCTTGTCGTTCGGGACTTCGTACAACCTGGCGACTTCGTCACGAAGCGCCCGCGAAACGCAGATCACGCGATCCGCCACGTAGGCTCCCTCCCGCTCGACGGCGCGGATACGACACGACATCCCGCTGCGAAGCTCGTTGCCGCAGCGGCCGAACTCCGTCGAGTGCACCGTCAGAACAGTGCGACGATTCAGTTCATTCTTGGTCCGGACAAGCGCCTTGGCGGAAAGCCAGTCATGGCCGTGGATCACGTCGAATGGACTATCATAGAACGATTCTGCGTCCTTCAGGCGACTCATGAAGGCGTCGCACATCTGTTCGATGTATGTAACGAAATCCGGGTGCGGTTCGAAAGGGCAGCGATGATAATGTACGCCGTCGATGCAGTCGTAGCGGGATTGGTTCGGACCCATCCGAGTGAGCACGTGAACGTCGTGGCCGCGCTGGTGCAGGGCCTGCGATAGCTCCGACACATGCGCTGCCAGCCCACCGACGGGAATCGAGTGCAGCGACTCCCACGATAACATCGCGATTCTCATCGACATCGAGCGGTCCTTTCGAAAACCTTCCCGTCTTCGTCAGAGACCTTGTTCAGCGCCCTCATTCGGCTCGTGCATGATCCGGGTCGTCCCACAGCCGCGTCGATTTGACCGTGAACTTGCCGTCCTTGATCCGCTGCCCTGCGACCCAAAACGCCGCGAGATTGACAGTAGTGACGTCGGCCATCGCCTGATGCCAAACGTCAACAGCCTGCTCCCAATCTGCTGCCGGCGCACGCTCAGAGTCCCGCTAACCGGCCGAGAAGGACGACCGGCAATCCTGATCGACGCGGTAATGCTATTCGGCCGCAACATCACGCCCCACATTCTTGACAGTCAGCACGGGACACGGAGCGTGCTGGACAACTCGCTCGGCCGTGCTGCCGATAAAGAGATGTCGCAGGCCGGTCAGACCATGTGTCGCAAGAACGATCAGGTCGATTCCCTCTCGCCCGGCGTACTCGCATACTTCGAACCACGGGTGTCCGCTGAGCACTTCACAAACAACCGCCGAGGCACCGCCAAGATGCCCGTCAGCCACTCGTCGAAGCCGCGTGCGCGCAGCCTCCAAGAAGGTATCCAGAACACCCTTGTCCGAGACGGTCAACTCGACGCCAGCCGGCAACATGTCCGCGTTCGGCAGCGGGGCACACACGTGAAC
>CBDUZY010000610.1:0-2009 GCA_965371825.1 uncultured bacterium | reverse complement strand
AATGCGGCAACAGCCTGTTCCCGGGAGACCGTCGGAAAGTCGCCGAGGAAATCCTCAAGACGATCGCCAGCCTCCAAGTAGTCGATCAGCGTCTGGACTGGGACTCGGGTTCCCCTGAAGACGGGCGTTCCGCCGAGGACGTCGGGAGATCGCTGAACCACTGGCTTATTGCTCACTGGAGACTCCAGGACCTTTGAACAGTATACCGCAGGAGTGGCTCGGAGTTCTTCTGGAGTGGCTAGACAGTATGACTTCCGAGACTCAGCGGCCGACCCCCGGTGTAACGCGGGTTGGCCCCGAGGGGGCTAGAGCCGCATGCTGGAGGATCAACCAACCAGCCGAACCGGAGGTCAGCCATGCCACAGCCTACTGCTCTTTTCGTTGGTCTGGACGTTCATAAGGATTCCATTAGCGTCGCCTATGCAGCAGCCGGTCTCACGGAGGCACCCCAGTTCGTGGGGCCGATCGGGACGCGGCAATCCGACATCGACAAGCTCATTCGAAGACTCCACAGCAAGGCGAGCGATCTGGTGTTCGCGTACGAGGCCGGCCCGTGCGGCTATGGGCTGTATCGGCACCTGACGTCAAAGGGATTCGATTGTCGGGTGGTGGCGCCGTCACTGATGCCGAAGCGGCCAGGCGACAGGGTCAAGAATGACCGGCGCGATGCGATGGAGATTGCTCGTTTGCTTCGTTCTGGGGATCTCACTCCGGTCTATGTGCCGACGGTCGAGGACGAAGCGATCCGGGATCTATGCCGCGCTCGCGATGCGACGAGGATCACGCTCAAGGCCGCCAAGCTTCGTCTGAAGTCCTTTCTTCTCAGACTCGGCTTGCACTACACCGGTCGGGCGAACTGGAGTGACGCTCATCGTCGCTACCTGGCCAAGGTGGCTTGTCCAACCCCTTCACAGCAGATCGTATTTCAGGAATCCGTGCTCGCGGTCGATGAGCAGGTCGACCGTCTACACCGGATCGAACAAGAACTTCTCGATCTAGCATCGAGTTGGCGACTGTACCCGGTGGTGGAGGCGCTGCAGGCAATGCGCGGCGTGCGGTGGGTTGTGGCAATCACCGTCGTCGCCGAGCTCGGCGATCTGACGCGCTTCGACAACCCGCGCCAACTCGCTGCGTTCGTCGGCCTGACCCCCTCCGAGCACTCGAGCGGTGCAAAGCGAAGGCTCGGCGCGATCACGAAGGCCGGCAACTCTCGTGCTCGACGTGTGTTGATCGAGGGCGCCTGGTCCTATCGTTTCCCGGCCAAGGTGTCGGCAGAGATCCAGACGCGCATCGAAGGGCTTCCGAAAACGATTCAGGGCATCGGCTGGAAGGCCCAGGTGCGGCTGTGCAAACGCTTCCGGCGGCTGACGTCTCGCGGCAAGCATGGCAACGTCGTGGTCACCGCTATCGCCAGAGAGATGCTGGCCTTCATGTGGGCTATCGCACACGAGGTCTCGATCGAAGCGTGACACGTGACAACAACAATCAGTGAGTCTGGGCAGAGGCGCGGCCCCGGTTTTGGCGCAACCCTCGGCAACGTTAAGAGGCGAGTTCGCTCGACCCTCGTGCCTAGATCGAGGCAGGCGTCCGACGGAACCAGTAAGGTGGTAACCAACCCACGGATATCAGCAGGACCAACCGTCGTATTTACTGGCCCCGCCTCTGCCCGGACTCGCTGCTACACAAAGGAGCACGTCGTGTAGCACTTCAGCGAGACTTGACAGTGGAAGTCATATCAACGTTGCGTTCAGCTGCGAGCTGGCTGGCGCATACGTCTGGGAACACCCTGTTATCCCTGATGGAGTGGACTGCTTCTGCTCCGACGGCGTGCGACAGATCGCCCCGACCTTCAGTCTCCGGATCGGTATGTGCGATAGAGCCGAGTGATCGATCCGGGATCGCTCGCTCCGCGGTGGCTCCTTCACGCCTCGCCCTCGCGCGCCGTCGCCCACCGCGCGGCGGCGTCGAGCGACGCGAGGAAGACCGGATCGCGTGAGCCGCGCGCGAGC
>CBDUZY010000609.1:0-2035 GCA_965371825.1 uncultured bacterium | reverse complement strand
GCCTTCGGATCGTTGGAACTTGCCCTCTACCAGGATCTCGGCCTTGACCGGGAAGCGAAACCGGTCGACTTCAGCCGAAGCTTCCTGGGCGAAGGCGCAAACCGGAAACAGGAAGACGCCGATCGCTACCACGATCGGCATGGCGGATCCTCTGCGGGGCTCTGCACTGCGCATCTTGCTGATCTCCAAAACGGTCGCGGATTCTTCTCGAGACCCGTCCACACTCCGAACTCAACCGGCAGTGTCGATCACCGACGCCGGAAAGCGACCGCGCACATGGACACCTCCTGCGTTTTCCCCTATAATGCATACTTCGCTTGCCCGTCCTGTTTGTCGGCCACGGGGCTACTGCGTTCTCATATTGGAGCGGGATATGATGTCATCGCAACTATCGGCCTGTCGGAAGTTGTCCCAAGACGCATGGACAAGGTCTATCAGTCACTCCCTTGCCACGGCGGCCCGAATGCCGAGCGGAGCCCTTTTGTTGACGCTGCTCACTTTCGCGCTTCGGACTCCGTGCGCAAACGCCGACCCGGGCGTGCTGCCCGACGATCCCGACTTCGCTCTTCAATGGGCTTTGCACAACACCGGACAGACCATTGTGGATCAGCCGGGTGTGCCCGGCGCGGACATCGACGCCGTTGCGGCTTGGAGTATTCATAAGGGTACTTCATCAATTATCGTGGCGATAGTCGACACCGGCGTCGATCCCCATCCCGAATACGCGGATCGCCTCTTGGAAGGGTACGTGACACATTTAGCCGGTGGCGACCCTTACAGCACACTCGACACGTTACCCCACGGCACGCATGTCGCGGGGATCATCGGGGCAGCCACCGGAAACGGCATTGGCATTGCCGGCGTCAACGACCGGGCGTGGCTTCTGCCGGTGCGCGCCCTGACCGGCGCAAACGGTTCCGAAGCTTCAGTGGCGGAAGGAATCGTCTGGGCGGTCGACCACGGAGCGAAGGTTATCGCGGTTGGGTTGCAGTTCTACGACGACACGCAGGCCCTCGCCGACGCCGTGGCGTACGCCGCCGACCACGACGCACTTGTGATAGCCCCGGCCGGTCACGCCGAGGACAGTGAGGTTGCCTTTCCTGCTCGGTATGACGGCTGCGTTGCCGTCTCATTGACAACGAATCAGGATGCGCTGGCGAGCTTCTCGAATTACGGCGCAGAGGTCGACATCTCCGCGCCGAGTCAGGGGATCTGGTCGACGTGGACCAACGGAGGCTACGCTTACGAACCGCGTGACGGGTCGTCTTCCGCAACGGCGTACGTCGCCGGCGTGGCATCTTTATTGCGCAGTTATGCTCCCCAGCTAACCGCGGTCGAGGTCACCCAGATTCTGCTCGACTCCGCCGACGACCTGGGCGATGAAGGTTGGGATCCTTATTTCGGCGCCGGGCGGCTAAACGCTCGCCGGGCACTGGAGATTACGCCACCACCCGCCCTTCGCTTTGAACACCTCGACCTTCCGCCGGCAACGATCCCGCCAAACGAGGAAAGCACCTTCACAATCAGAATCGCAGATGGTGCGGAGCAACTCGACCCGGAGACAGCGAGGCTCGTCTATCGCACCATCCCGGGTGGGATCGCACTGTTGCGTACACTCTCGCCGGTTGGTGACGGCGTGTTCAGCGTGGAGTTTCCCGCGCTGCCGTGCGAAACCGTGATCGAATACTACTTCTCGGCATCATGCGAGGGCGGAGCTATCGTGACAGAGCCGATAAGTGCACCATCCGAGGTACACTCCGCCCGAGCGATCGGATACATCACACTCTTCGACGATGATTTCGAGGACGACCTCGGCTGGGAGACCGTTGTCGAGGGTGGGCCCGACACGAAAGGCGCGTGGGTCAGGGCGATTCCCGTGGGAACGACTGCGGGCGGAAGGCCGGTGCAGACTGCCTACGATTTCTCGACAGACGCCGGCGAGTACTGTTACATCACCGGCCAGCATCCCGGCGGGGATGCGGGCATCAACGACGTCGACCTCGGGCCCGTTCGTCTGCTGTCTCCGATCGTACCG
>CBDUZY010000608.1:0-2066 GCA_965371825.1 uncultured bacterium | reverse complement strand
GTCGCAATAACGAAGGACTGGCGTCCCGATCGGGCGTCTACTTCTGCAGGGTGAGCACGGGAAGCGTGATTGTATCGCGCAAGATAACGCTCATCCGTTGAGTCACGCACGGATGACAATCTATCGGAAGTCCGTTTTGCGGGCGTCGTTGATACGTCCGAATCCCATTCTGCTATAACGCGTGGGTTGCCGCCCAACCCGGGAGCATGGGGTGTGATCCTTGCCGTACACCAACCTGTTTTTATGCCATGGCCCGGTCTCTTCCACAAAGCCGTGCATTCGGACTGCTTGGTCCTGCTCGATGACGTTCAATTTTCCAGGGGACGAAGCTGGGTCAATCGGAATCGTTTGAAAAACGAGGACGGTGAGCTCTGGCTGACCGTTCCGGTCTTGAAAAAAGGGCGAGGCCTTCAGGTGATCCGGCGGGTCGAGATCCAAAATGACAAGGGATGGCGGAAAAAACACCTGGGTAGCATTCAGCAGAATTACGTTCACGCGCCTTACTTCGCGGATTACTTTCAGGCCATCGAAACCATCTATCGAAGCGGTCACTCGCTGCTCTCCGAGCTGAATATTGACCTGATCAATTTCTTCGCGGATGCGCTGTCACTCAAAACGAGGCTTCTCCGCCAGTCCGAGTTGGGCGTCATCGGCAAGGGGACCGATCTCGTCGCCAAGATTTGCGAACACGTGGGTGCTGACCGCTTTCTAACGTTTCCCATAGCTGAGAAGCACATAGACCTGGATGCGATGAGAAACCACGGTATCGGACTCGTTCGGGCAAACCTCCATCCGCCGGTGTATCCGCAACTATGGAGAGATTTCATCTACAATCTCTCGACGTTGGATCTGCTGTTGAACTGCGGGCCGAAAAGCAGGGAGATTGTGGCGGGCCGGATCAACCGATTGAGCTGACGCGGTCGGTTCTCATCATCCCAAAGAAACAAGGCGCCGGTTGACCTGCTTCTCGCGGTCGGTGTACTCGTCCACTGGGCCACCGAATGCCAGGGTCGGGTTGGACTAGGGTCAAAGGCTTTGGCCAATCAGACCAGACTCGCGACAGAACTACCCAGAGAGTTCGATCGCTGTTTGTCAAGCAGGGCCTTTTAGCATTCCTTATAGGGAACAAGGAAAACGAAGAGCACGCGGAAGATCCCCGTGGGGACGGTGGAAAAATTCACGGAGACACATGGTTTCCAACGGGGCCAAGGCAAGTGAGTATCCGGGCGTGGACAGCTTGATTCAGGAGGCGGGCCTCAGTGCTGTTCCCGAGGCCAAGGTTGCCGCCTTTGTCGGCAATGCGTGGGACCCACAGGAAGGTAGGGAAACGCCTTGGATCGATGTGGCCCGGCAGCTTGCCGGGGACAAAGGCGTCGAGGAGCTTGGCGCGGCAGCCAAAACTACGCCACCGGGGACGGAGGACTTGAGCCGTGTCTTCAAGGCTGCGGGCAAGCCGGTGCTTATCCTCTTCGACGAGGTGCTGAATTACCTGAACCGCCATCGGGACATGGCCGACAAGTTCCATGCGTTTATCCAGAACCTGACCGTGGCCACGACAGGCACCACGCATGGCGCGGCGATGATCAGTTTGCCGCGAAGCCAGGTCGAGATGACCGACTGGGACATGCAGTGGCAGGACAAGATCACCAAGGTGGTCCGACGCGTCGCCAAGGACCTGCTCGCCAATGACGAGACCGAGATCAGTGAGGTGGTCCGCCGCCGCCTGTTCGATGACGTGGGGGACGACCGCATTCGCAAGAAGGTATCCAAGGCGTATGCCGACTGGTGTTTCGAGCGGCGGGCGCAGCTTCCGCCGGAGTGGACGGCGGTCGATAGCGCCACGACCGAGGCCAAGGCCAGGGAGTATCTGCGCGACCGCTTCGAAACCTGCTATCCGTTCCATCCGGCAACCCTCTCCGTGTTCCAGCGGAAATGGCAAGCGCTCCCGCAATACCAGCAGACGAGAGGCACGCTCGCCATGCTCGCGCAATGGATTGCATGGGCGTACAGAGAGGGGTTCACCACGGCGCGTACGGAACCTCTCATCACGCTGGGCTCTGCGCCCA
>CBDUZY010000607.1:0-2069 GCA_965371825.1 uncultured bacterium | reverse complement strand
AGGATCACGCCGGACGGAGTCATCACCGAGATCATCGACTCGACCGGCGACGGCATGGGACACACGCTTAACGCACCGTTCGGCGTTGCCGTCGATACAGCGGGGAACGCGTACGTGGCCGGGGAGGGCAGCGACAACGTCTTCAAGATCACGCCGAATGGAGTCATCACCGAGATCATCGACTCGACCGGCGACGGCATGGGCCGGACGCTTCACCATCCGCGCTGCATCGCCGTAGACGACGCGGGGAACGCCTACGTGACTGGACTCGGGAGCGACAACGCCTTCAAGATAACGCCGGGCGGGATCATAACCGAGATCATTGACTTTACCGGCGACGGCGTGGGAAACACGCTCGACGGCCCGGTAACCGTCGCTGCAGGTCCCTCGGGCGACGTGTACGTTGCTGGGCACTTTAGCGACAACGCCTTCAAGATCGTGCTGTGCGACACGCTGGCTCACTATCCGCAGTTCGAGGCGTGCTTGTCCTCGAGTGGGCCGGACCTCGAGGCCGATCCGACCTGCGCCTGCCCCGACGATGATTCCGACGGTGACGTGGACCTGGCCGACTTCGCCCGGTTTCAACGTACGTTCGTCGGGCCATGACGTAGACACCGCTCTTCGCATCGCGACCGGATGCCGGCTAACACCGTTGTTGCTCGAACATCGACTCCCCGGTAACCTAAGACCGGCGATGGAGTTCGCCAAAGACCGGGCGCGCCGCCTGATGACTCTTACGACAAGCACCACGGTAGACGTTCATTGCGACCCGGCATGACGATGCAACCCCGCCGGGCGGCTACCTGGCTGGGGTTTTTGTTTGCCTGCCGGGCGGTTCGGAAGACGGCGAAATGTTCAAGCTCGTTATGATTGCGTCGGGTGGTGCGGTCGGAGCGATACTTCGCTACGCAATTTCCGGCTGGGTACAGAAGTTCGCAAATGGTTCGTTCCCGGCGGGAACGCTCGTCGTCAACCTGCTGGGTTGTCTTCTGATAGGATTCGTGGGGGCGTTTCTTGCGGGTCCGCACCTAGTACGTGAAGAGTACCGCGTCGCCTTGCTTGTAGGCCTCCTCGGAGCTTTCACTACCTTCTCGACCTTCGGCTGGGAAACTTTTGCGCTTGCAAACGCCGGGCAAATGTGGCTTGCTGCGGTCAACATCGTAGCAAGCAACGGCGTAGGCCTAGTCGCGGTTTGGTTCGGCTATCGAGTGGCCGAGAAGTGGTTCGGAGTTTAGCGGCATGAAGATACCTCAAGATGGCTACCTGCTGCGGGTCTTCCTCGGTGAAAGCGACCGGTGGCACGGTCGTCCGCTCTATGAAGCCATCGTGATGAAAGCCCGAGAGCTTCACCTTGCCGGGGCAACCGTGCTCCGGGGCCCGATGGGCTTCGGCGCCCATAGCCGCCTTCACACCACAAAAATTCTCCGCCTTTCAGAAGACTTGCCCATCGTCATCGAGATAGTCGACGGCAAAGAGAAAATCGACGAGCTCCTGCCGCACATCAGCGAGATGGTGCAAGAGGGGCTGGTAACGCTGGAGCGTGTGCAGGTCATCAAGTACCGCGCCGACGCGCCAAGGAAGTAAACACGACGCTCGTCCACCGAGGGCGAGGCACGCACGTATCTCAAGCTCGGCCCGACATCAACGGACCGGATACCGTTCCGTCGGACAAAGCTCGATACGTTTCTGGATATCACAAGTCTGCGACCTCTAATCGCACCGCGTGGTCGGGTTCCAGTCCCCCCATCCCCAAGAGCCACGACCAGGTACGATCACCACCCGCGGACGGTCGGATTCCGACAGCGGGGCAGGTCGGGCGGGAGCGCATGCCCCTTCCGGTCGGACTCATGGCCGCCGGCCGACAAGACATTATGATACGCTTGCTTGGGGTCCAGAGTCCGCGCGGGACCTGGTTTACTCGATCTCTGTTGAGCAGAGCCTCAAGTTGCGTGGGTCGGGCTCAGCCCGACATCTGGATGATGTTTCGTCGGGCAAAGCTCGACCTACTGCTGAAGCCGCCGGAAGTGTCACGGACCCGACGAAGCTCGGCAGAGGCTTCTCGGTTGACA
>CBDUZY010000606.1:0-2073 GCA_965371825.1 uncultured bacterium | reverse complement strand
GACCGCAAGAGCGTCAGGATCGTTTCGATCTCGGGGCTCGATCAGATCAACCGCCGGAGTCCGGGCGTTGCCAGCCTTAGGGCGGCGATGGAGGAATGTCTCGACGCCAAGGAACCGATCGTGTACCAGCCGTCCGGAGATTGGTCGGATCGGCTGACGGAACCGAAATACCATCTCCACAAGCAGTGGCATGTCAGCGCAAAAGGGGATAGCGTTGCGTCCATTCCTCTGAGGTCGGCGGATCAGGTAGTCGCGATTCTGAGCCTCCGAAGCCGCACCGACGAACCGTTCAGCCGCGATAAAGTCGAGACCCTCCGCGCACGGATAGAGCCGCTTGCTCCCGCGTTGGCGCTGGCGCGTCGGGCAAGTCGCGGCCTCGTCCGTCACACTCTTGAATCGACAAGCAACGCAGTCGGTGCGCTAACGACACCGGGAAGACTCGGTCGCAAGATCGTCGCCGCGTGCATCGCCGCGGCTGTGCTCACCTTTTTCTTCGGGTCAATGGACTACAACGTCACCGCGCCGTGCACCGTTGCGCCGGAGCACGTCCGACACATCAGCGCCCCGTTCGCCGGACTGCTCGCCGCCGCATACGCCGTCCAAGGAGACCGGGTCCGCGCCGGGGACGTCCTTGCCGAACTCGATCATCGCGACCTAGATCAGCAGCGGGTCGAACTCGCCGCCCGGTGGAAGGTCCTCGAACGCGAGAAGGATCGGGCGATGGCGGCTGACTCTCCGGTCGAGGTTCAGCTCGCCTTGGCGAATCAAGAACTACTCCAAGCGAAACTCGACATAGTCGATAGCCGCATCGAGCGGGCGGTCCTGCGCGCCCCGTTCGATGGCACAGTAGTCTGGGGAGACTTGCGAAAACAGATCGGCATCGTGGTCGAGCAAGGCGACCCGCTGTTTCAGGTGGCCTCGCCGGACGGATGGAAGCTGGAGTTGGAGGTGCCCGAGGCGGCGGCGGAGGACCTTGCTGCGGGACTTTCAGGCTCATTTGCGTCCTTCGCGAGACCCGAACAGGCCCGCGATTTCCAGATCGTGCGTGTCCATCCAACCGCCCAGCTACGGAGAAACAAGAACGTCTTTGTGGCCGAGGCCCGGATCGACGGGGCTGAGGACTGGATTCGCCCGGGCATGGAGGGCATCGCCAGCATCAGGATAGGCCGACGCCCCATATGGTGGGTTAGCTCTCACCGCTTCATAGATTTCCTGCGGCTGCACCTCTGGATATGAACGTAACCGCCCGGAAACAGGACCGTCGCCCACTGGCTGACACTCTTCGGAGTGTTCACGTCGGCCTGCGGAAGGACCTCCAGGTGAGTCGCCACGTGTTTCGCGGCGCTGTGTCCTACATAGTCCGCGATCCAATGACCTTTCAAAGTCAGCGGCTCGACCTGGGCGACTACGAGCTGTTCGTCAGCGTTCACACGTCTTCGTCACTCTTCGAGATCTTCAATAGCCTCGTCGAGAGAGGGAAGCTGTCAAAAGGCGACGAGGAACGGTTCTACCAGTTCGTGCTGAGTCTCCACCGGTTGGGCTTCCTTCGGCTGCCCGTCTCGGACGACAAGTTGCTCTACCAGAGATACCTGGTCCGCCAACGAGCGAAACGTCGCGAGAAGTTGATGGGATTCCTGTTCCTGCGCATCCCGCTCTGGAATCCGGATGCGTTCTTGGACCGAACCATTCACCGCGCCCGCCCGCTGTTCGGCACCCCAGCCCTGATCCTCTGGACATTGCTGATGATCTCGGCCGGGTACGTCGCGGCCGTGAACTGGCATGAACTCTTGCGACCCGATCAGGGGGTGCTCGTAGCCGGCAACCTACCACTGCTGTGGGTAACGTTGATCGTGCTGAAAATCTTACACGAGCTGGGTCATGCTTACGCGTGTAAGCACTACGGGGGCCACGTTCCCGAAATGGGAGCGTACCTGATCATGTTCACGCCCTGTGCGTACATGGATGCCACCGCTTCGTGGGGATTCAGCAAGAAGGGCGAGCGACTGATCGTCTGCTTCGGCGGAATGTACGTCGAGAGCTTCATAGCCGCGATCGCCGTCTTCGTGTGGGCCG
>CBDUZY010000605.1:0-2088 GCA_965371825.1 uncultured bacterium | reverse complement strand
GCGTCGCCAGCGATTGCCTCGACCTCGGAACTTACCGAGCCAGCCAAGTTCACATCTGTCGCGGGCGAGCTCGCCTCGTTCCGCGTAGCCGGCTCATCCTGTCGAACCTGTTCGACGCGTGCTTCGCGCTGATCACCGGATGCTTGCCGCCGCCAGGCGCTCGTCCAAGTGCACCCGAACATGAGTCCCGCAGTCGCAACAACCGTCAGGACCAGTCTGATTCCTCGATTCATGGTGTTTCCTCGAAAAGTAGGCAAGGAGTTCCTCTGCAATGCTCAGCGCTCAACTGCCGAACACGGGCATCGGCGTTCCCTTATCATCCACCGCGACGAAGACGACCTCACCCTTGGTGACCGCAACGATCTGGTCGGGGTCGCGTCCACGGGTCGCGAGAACGCGCACGTGAATCGTTAGGGAGGTGCGCCCGGCTCGGATCGCATCGGCGTAGAGGGTCAGGATATCGGATACGTACACGGGTTCGCCGAGCACGACCTCGCGGAATGCGACCGTGACGTAGCGGGCGTGTGCCTGGCGGAGTGCTTCGACGTAGGCGGCCTGGTCCATCAGGGAGAGGATCACACCGCCGAAAATCGTTCCCTGACCGTTCGTGTCGCGCGGCATCATCACGAGCCGTATCGCAGGCTCCGAGGAGGGTGGCTTGAGCTTGAAGGCCATGACGAGTTCTCTCCACGGCTAGTTGACCGGCGTGTCGCCGAACGGTAGTCCAGTCACCTCCGCCGGCGTCGAACCGCCGTCCCAGGCGACTTTCAGCCCCGTTCCCGGCGCGGTCGAGCCGCGCCGCAAGTAACCGAGCGCGATCACGCCGCCTTGCGCCGGAGAGTAACAGGAGCTTGTCACTTGGCCAATGGCCTTGCCTTCGTGATCAACGAGCCGTGCCCCACGCGGCGGGACGACGTCATGGAGGATTCGCAACCCGCACAGCTCGCGCGCCACCACGTCGCGGGATCGCATTCGCTCCACAATCTCCTGCCCGAGGTAGCAGCCCTTGTCGAAACTGACGGCCCGTTCGATCCGGCCTGTTTCCGCGGGAGTGTGCTCGTCGGTGATCTCCCGACCGGGCCAGGGCAGACCCATCTCGATGCGGTGAGCTTGGACTGCGTCGTCGCCTGCTGTAATCGCCGGATCTGGGCGGGATGGCGCGGTCAGCTCCTCCCATAACTCCACCGGGCACTCAGATGGAACGAACAGCTCGACACCGAAAGGACCGCAGAAATCGTGCCGCATGACCAACATCGGAGTCTCTTTCCAGCGACCTGCGGCCGTGGAGAGCGCTGGCATCGACACGGCGTTTGAAACTCCAAACTCGGAAGCGAGCATTCTCGCGGCCTCACCGACAAGACCGAGGCGAACAAAGTCGTCGCTTCGATCGGTAATGGTGACGTCCTCGGTGATGATGTACTTGTCGAAATGCTTGAGAGCCACGGCGAGGAAACGTCTGTCGAGATCGACCCATATGGACTCCTCGAGAACGAGAACGTTCACCTCGAACAGTATTCGCCCCTGGGTGTTCAGGACGAACGCGTGGTTTCCTTCTCCGCGGCCGAGCGTCTTGACTTGATTGGTGGTCAAGTTATGTAACCAGTTCGTGCGTTCCGTCCCGCGCACTTCTATTAGAGCGCGGTATGAGCGGTCGACGATCGCCGGCCCGGAGGAAACGGCGCGGTACTCCGCAGCCGGATCACCATAGCTCGCGACGAGCGGTGCCTCGGAGTACTCGGCGGCGATCGCACCGCGCTCGATCTGGACGGCTACGAATGTCTCCCAGGTAGTCATAGGTTCATGCGTCGTCGGAATGCCTCGAGAATCGTCTCGCCCCCCACCGGCAGGCGGGTGCCTTTCGCCGCTGGGAGCATAGCGCCGCACCACCCCGCCGACAACCGAACGACTAGGCGCGCCAGCCCCGTTTTCAGAGAACCTTACCGTCGATCGGAAACCGTAAATGCACACCGTCAAGTAACACACCATCAAAGGCGCGATTTAACGTCCGGGAAAAACAGTTTACTTCTTCATGCCCAATGATATAGTACCGATTTGGTGCTATATTGTTTGTAGCCAGGCGAGGTAATC
>CBDUZY010000604.1:0-2093 GCA_965371825.1 uncultured bacterium | reverse complement strand
GAGATTCTCGATGTCGAATTCTTCGAGGACTTTCAAGACTAGCCTTGATCCGTCAGTGCGCCGTGGAAAGGCGCCGATTCTCAGTGGGTGAGACTCCCACCCAACAACTGGTCGCTCCAGTTGGTAGCCACCGGAGCGGTCGTGGAGGTAACGAAGCGACCGAAGCCTTCGGGAACGGTCACCTTGGGTGACTTGGCGAACATGCAGGCCGGAACGCGAGTGAACGCTGAGCAAGCCTCGAAAAAGGTAATGCGGGGGCCGACCGGGTTGACGGATCGGGAAGGCCGCTGCCGTTGGGCGAGATGAGCGACAGCACCCAACGGTCCCGCCGGGGCATTGGCGCCGGCATGTATGTACAGGGGAATCGGATGCAACACGGGAAGCCCCAACGGTGGTGGTACGTGACCACAAACCGGACGCCCGCGAGGGACAGGCCGGGCCGTATGGGGTGGCGGAGAGGCCCGTAGTACCGGGGAAGCCGGGTAACTCCGGCAGAGGGAAGGGGCCTTGGTTCAAGGTCAATGTACGAAGTGGCGAGAGCCGGGAGATTGGTAATGAGCCTACGAACTCCGGAAAAGGTTCAGAAGCTGCAGGAGACATTGCACGCCAAAGCGAAGGAATCTCCGGATTACCGTTTCTATGCGCTGTACGACAAGATGTATCGGGCCGACGTTCTTGAGTTTGCCTATCGGCGATGCCGTCAAGAGAAGGGTGCGCCGGGAGTAGACGGAGAGCGGTTCGAAGACATCGAAACATATGGTGTGGATCGGTGGTTGGGAGAACTGACGGAGGAACTCAGGAAGAAGACCTATCGACCACAACCTGTTCGTCGGGTGTGGATTCCGAAACGGGACGGATCAAAGCGACCTCTTGGTATCCCGACAGTGCGGGACCGTGTAGTGCAAACGGCGGCAGTCCTGGTCCTGGAGCCGATCTTCGAGGCCGATCTGCAGCCCGAGCAATACGCATTCCGACACGGACGCAGCGCATTGGACGCCGTGAAAGCGGCCCACTCGCTGCTGAATACGGGGCACACGGAGGTCGTAGATGCGGACTTGAAGGGGTACTTCGATGAAATACCGCACGCCGAACTCATGAAATCGGTGGCTCGACGCATCAGCGATCGGCGACTTTTGAGAGTGATCAAGATGTGGCTGGAAGCACCGGTGGAAGAGATCGACGATCGAGGTCGGAAACATCGAACCACGCGCAACAAGGACCGAGGCCGGGGCTGCCCTCAAGGGGCTCCGATCTCGCCGCTGTTGGCGAACCTCTATATGCGCCGATTTGTCCTCGGCTGGAAGGTTCTGGGACACGAGAGGCGTCTGGAAGCCAAGATCGTCAACTATGCCGATGATCTGGTCATATGCTGCCGCGGTACCGGCCAACAGGCGATGATCGCCATGCAGCATATGATGCAGGCGCTCAAGTTGACGGTGAATGAGGAGAAGACGCGTTTATGTCACGTGCCAGAGGAATCGGTTGACTTTCTGGGATACACCATCGGCTGCTGCTACTCACCCACTACCGGTCGTGCCTACATTGGCACGCGGCCGTCGCGGAAGAGCATCCAGCGGGTCTGTCGGGAAGTAAGTGATCTGACAAGTCGTCGATGGCTTCTTCTCGACGCCGAGGAGCGCGTAGTTCGGCTCAACCGCGTTTTGCGCGGCTGGTCCAACTACTTCTGCCTCGGTCCGGTGAGCAAAGCCTATCGGAGCGTGGACCAACACGCTCGCCGAAGGCTTCGACAGTGGTTGCGGGCCAAGCACAAGGTGCGGGGAGAGGGAACGTCACGTTATCCCGATGCCTACCTGCACGAGGAACTGGGCCTGATCCAGCTCCAGATGCGAACCCGTGGCTTTCCGTGGGCGAACGCGTGAGTCCTTGTCCGAAAGCCGGATGCGGGAAATCCGCATGTCCGGTTTGACGAGCGGGGTGTGGAAACGGAGCATGGTGAGAAGATTGAGGCACCGGCAAACGAAAGGGCCGGCAAACAGATGGGTCTCACCTTAACCACCGCGCCACACTTCGACTCTACAAAAAACGACTGTTATGTCACCGGATTGTGTCCGGGGTATTTTTGCTGCTGTTTA
>CBDUZY010000603.1:0-2096 GCA_965371825.1 uncultured bacterium | reverse complement strand
AACCGATGCGCCGCCTCGATGAGTACCGCACGCAGATGCCGGTTGCGTCAGAAGGTCGGGTTGGGAAGGTCCGCCAGGCGTGGAATCTCGCCGAAGCAAGCACGGCACGATCGTTCGTACCACTCGACACCCCAGCGGTTCCGGCCATGAAGCAGCAAGGCTGCCTGGGCGACCGGTGCGACCGGTTCGGATCGCGTGAGAAACGGCGGAATCGCCTCCGGGGCGTCGCGGACGAACTCGATGCCGGTGTGCTCCTGATCCATGGCGCCGGGGTCGAAGCGGGCGACAAGTTCCTCGCGGGACAGACTGATCGTCACGTCGAACAGCAGCTCGGGTTGGTGGATGCGAAAGTCGCGCACCATACCGACGATGACGATGTCCGCGATCTCGTCGCTACGGATGCAAAGCTCCTCGGTGAGCTCGCGAAGTGCGGCGCCGAAGACGTCGTAGGAACCGTCCTCGAGCTCGTCGGCGGATTCGAGAAGCCCGCCGAACGTGTGAAGAAACCCGGCATGAAATGCGACGCTCGACGCCCGCCGTCCCAGCGCCAGATGTCCGTCGCGCGTGATGACTGTCGAGCTGATACCGACCGGGTCAGCCAAGCAGTCCGCACCGATCTCGAGCGCCGCGCCGGCGTTGTACAGGTTCGTGCCGACGAACTCTCGATAACACGTCGCTCCGAGTTCTAAGTGAAGAGTCTCGGGCGACGCCTGATGGCTAACAAATCGGGCGAGTTTTCCATCGTAAAGGAGCCGATCTTGCTTGCGTGCCTGGGCGAGTTGCTCTTTCCATGTCTGGGCGATGAGCGCATCCAGTTCGGGTGTCGTGCGTCTACGCTCGTCGCTTCGGCTCTGCGTTAGCTGATTCCTCGTGTAGCGGCCGACCACGTCGATCTCGAACGTGGCACGGCCCTTTGATAGCGGACTGCGTGCGTTTCTTCGCAGACGGCCTCCGCGCGAGCGCGTCTCCTCCCCCCTGAATGACACCATCCGTAACACGAGCAACATGCATCCGGGCAGCGAGTACAAACAGGCCATGACCACGAACACCAGGAATCCGCCGACCTGCACACCGCGAACGGATCGAGGACTCGACGGTGATTCGAGGAACGCTGTCGCCCCGAGCACGCCAGCGGCGAGCGCGAGCCAGCCGGCCAACCGTATTATCTCGCCGGCGGTTCCCGGTCGCATCGGCCAGCGCCCTCCTTCGACTGCCGCCACACCCGCGAGGGAGATGTGACCGAGACCGGCCACGAGCACCGCTAACACGGTGAACGCATCCCGCAATGACATTTCACTGCCGCGAGGTAGGAGCGATGCGAGCACAACGAGCAGGCCGCCTCCAATCGCGAAGGCCGCCACCGCGAGGCTCCAGCGATGACTGCCAAGCCGCGGCCTCCGATTTGCGGTCAGTTCGCCCAGGTCGATGCTCGATCCGCACCACGGACATCGACCGCCGGTCGCGCCGGTCAGGTTATAATCGCAGTTTGGACAGTGAAGGCCGACCTCGACGGGATTCGGCGGTAATTCGCTCACCAGCGATGCCTCATACAGTCCGTGCCGACAAGCGCCCGCTCGTCATCTTATCGCGAGCATCACCAGGCCGAAGATCATGAAGACGACGGCTATGAACCACAGGAGGCGCCTTCCTTTGCTTTGCACATAGACCGGCGTGATCCAGTCGCCACAGTGTGGACACTGCTGTGTGTCCTCGTGTACCGCGCGAGTGCACGACGGACAGGTGAGCAGCTCGGCATCCGAGTCGTCCGCCCCGTCATCTTCTATCCATTCCTCGTCTGCGTCGTCGTGCCAGGGCATGTCACAAATGTGCTCAGCGTTAAGGTGTTGCTGCGGCGCTCGAGAGCCGGACCGTGCACTCCTCCCGCGTCAGTCGTTCCTGGGCGGTGTCGCCTTGATCACCTCGAGCATGGCCTTGAACCGGGGCGTGTCGCAGCGGTAGCAAAGCTCGAATAGCGCGGCCTCAACGGTCGTGACGAAGACTCCCGCCTGCCGCATCCGACCGAGGGAGCACTCGTAGTCGGTCGCACCCCGCGAGCCCACCGCGTCGGCACAGACAAACACGTCGTAATCCCGCGA
>CBDUZY010000602.1:0-2104 GCA_965371825.1 uncultured bacterium | reverse complement strand
AACGGCCCGGAGCATCGGCAGTCGTAGCTACTGGAGCCAACTGAATACCCCTTTAGACAAGAATGCCAATTCGCCGAAAACCCATCCCGGAATCTCCGGAAGATTTTCGCAATTGTCAGATGTTTCGGTGGGATAAATGCCCGGGTAGACCGCTCGACGGCCTTCTCGGTAGAGGCTTGCACGGCTTTCAAGCCGGCTGATAACCCGCGAACCGCCGCCAACAAGGCGAAGAGTTCCGAATTCGTCGTGGCGGGCTGCGCTCCGCCCGCCGCCGATCTTGGATTCGGTGGGTGTCAGACTAACATAGAACGTGGTACCACTTGCGGAGGCAGGTCACAACCGATCGCATCGAAGGGCTGATCCCCCGCGTATGGAAGCAACGCATCGGCCAGCCCAGCCCCAGCCTCGGATCAGCCCCGCCGCCTAGACCTGCGAGCGGAGCGACGCCACCTTCGTCCGATCGATGGTGCCTTGCTCGCGACCACGTCGTTCGTCGGACGCTCACTCTGCTTCGGACCCACCCGGCCTCACCGGTTGGGCACGGCGAGGCCTACACGTCTCCTTTAACAACTTAACGACACCCGGGCCATCCGAGCGCGACTATTCCGACATCCTCCGCGAAGAGCCAGCCTTCTGTAATCGCACTCTCCAACGCCCCGGAGCCGGCACATGACTCCGACATCACGGCGAGATGTGGTTGCTGCCCCAGTGGATGGGTCGGATCGGGACTCTCCTGCAGTGCGATTCTCATGTGAACGACAGGGGCGTCCAGGTGCGACACGATGAGCATGTCACCTGCCACGAGCCCATTATCTTGCACTGTGTCGCAATCGCGATGGTCAACGAGAACCAGGTCGTCGACTCTCCGTAGCATGGTCACTTCGCGGCGTCCGAGACGACCTCGACGCTGACCAGCACCGTTGGCCTGCGGCTCGAACACGTAGACCCAGCGATCGTCGTGAATCGCCTGCCGAGGGATAAGCAGGGCGTCGACCAGCGGTTCCGTCGGAAGCTCCGCACGACAATACAGCCCAATCAACAGAGGAAGTCGCGGCGCACCTGAGCTTGGGTTGATACCCGTGGAAAAATCGGCAGTTCGGATCTCAACGATCATCCGAGCAGTCCGCGTCGCCTCGTCTATGTGCTCGAAACGCGTAAGTCGGGCACGCCATTCAGTACCTGATTCCGAATGCGACCACGAAATCTTGGCATAGGGCCCTTGTGGTCCTAAGTCCCGTTCAAGTGCATGCGGCCGGAGGGTTCGACTCAGCCAACGAAGTTCACTCGGATTCACCGTAACCGGGATCTCCAGGGTTTCCACATCCGTGAGCGTGGCAATCGGAAGATGAGCGGTAACCATCTGCGGCTGATGTGCCTCGACCGACTCGACTATCGCAGTGAAGGGGCAGAAGATCATCGTATTCTCGAGATCATGTCGGACCTGCAACAGGCTGGCGACGGATGCGTCGAGTCTCGCCAGCGACTCGCGCCTTAAATGTGCCACGGTAGCCCGCCGGTTCTTGTAGTCCGTGACAGCGTCTTTCTGCCGTAGATACTCCGCGTATGCGGCGGTTAGATCTCGTCGGGTACCAACTTGCTGTTGATCCAAGAGTCGTCTCGAAGTTGTGTAGTCTCTTTCGTCGATGAGTAGCAGTTGCTCCTCAATGGCAAGGCGGGCGTCCAGGTTGGCGGTTTCCTGGTCGTGACGTGCGATTCCAGCCTCCAGGGCGCGTACCTCCGCCTCGGCTTGCTGCACACGCGCTTCGTAGACTTCCGGGTCCACTTCGAAGAGTAGATCGCCCTTCGCGATGATCATGCCCGAAGCCAAGTCCGCATGTGAATAGACTAACGCACCACTCACTTGTGGCACGATCTTGACTTGACGCTTCGGTCGCACCGTTCCATAACCGACAATGGGGAATACTCCGGTCTGCGGCACGACGGTCTGAACCGCCACACTCTCTGCGCGGGCTGAATCACTGCGAGGCCTTGGCGTGGACTCAGGCTGCACAAGCCGTACGACCGTCGTGCCCCCGCCGGCTACCACGGCCAACGATAGAACGATCTGAACACAGTGTCGCAGGAGATCCATCATCCGCCTCCT
>CBDUZY010000601.1:0-2137 GCA_965371825.1 uncultured bacterium | reverse complement strand
GGTGGGATAGAGTACAGGCATCGCGCAGAGCTTCAAGTCGTTTCTCGCCGATTCTCCAGTCATTTAGTGGTTCCACCCTCCGTGACCCGCGTCTCTTGGGCCTTCTATCCCGGGGCCCGCTTTCTCATTCATGAGGACAACGCGTCGCGGTTTCCAGGGTTTGAGACAGATCGAGCCGGAGGCGGGTGCCACGCGAGTCGGTACGGACCTTGCATGTGCCAGATTGCCCCGGGGCAGCGCGCCGGTTTCCGTGGTGTCCTATTGATCCTTGACGCCGGCGCCGGTAGCTTTACGGGCGAGCGGTCCGGTCTGGGTACTTTGGAGCCCGGAAACTACTACACCTGTTCACTAACTTGGGGAGATCATTATGAAGACACGAGTAACCTTTTGGCTTGGTGCGGTGACCCTGGTGGTTGCCTTGGCGCTTTGGCACGTTGATGGCACGCCCGTGCAGGCTGCCGGCGACGTCCAGATTACCGTCTCGACGGCGGCGATGATGTCGGCCGTAGGTCTTGGCGACGATGCGGAGTACATCGGCTCCAAGAAGTGCAAGAAGTGCCACCTCAAGCAACACAAGAGCTGGCGAGACCTCAAGCATGGCAAAGCACTGACACTCCTGGAGCCCGGACAGGCCTCGGAAGCCAAGTCCAAGAACAACCTCGATCCGAGTAAGGATTACACCAAGGACGAGGCTTGCCTGCCGTGCCACACCGTCGGCTACGGCAAGCCCGGCGGATACGCCGTTCCGGCGGATGAGAAGGCGGCCAAGAAGGCCAAGAGCCTGGCGGGCGTCGGATGCGAGACCTGCCACGGTCCGGGCGGCGCGTACCTTGCGCTACATGAGGAGATCAAGAAATCCAAGAGAACCTACAAGGTGGATGAGATGCTCACGTCCGGGCTGGTTCACCCGGACCAGTCGGTCTGCGTCAAGTGTCATAACGACAAGAGCCCCACGTTCGATGCGAGTAAGCCATTCGACTTCGAGACGATGAAGGATAACGGCGTTCACGAGCACATTCCGCTGAAGCAGCGCGAGGAGTAGCGGCAAGCGGAGGCCGCGGGCGCCGGAGCGATGCGGCGACACGACGATGCAAAGCCACGACGGGCGAAGGACCCATGTTGGATCCTTCGCCCGTTTCCTTGTGGTGCAGGAACCGGCGCCGTGGTACGGGAACTGTCGCCGCAATGCCGGCGACTCCCGGTGGAACACCTCTGCCGGTTCCGGGTGGAGCACTTCCGCCGGGTGGGTGGTGGGATGCTTCCTACCTTGACTCGCCTACGGCGAACAGGCTGACGCGTTTCTTGCCGACGGCATTGGTCACGAAGAGATAGTATCGGGCGGCGAAATCCCGAGGCACCAGCGAGGTGAGGCGATCAGGGAGTGTGGGGGCCGCGGCCACGCCGACGGGCATCGGCGTACCGCCCGGGCGATCATCGGGCCCACCGATGAGCATCAGCAATTGCCCCTCGTTGTTGAAAAGGTGGACGCAGGCGAACTCGGCGTCCGCAACGAAGATCACGCCGTCCGGTCCGATCGCCAAGTGCTTGGGCTGACCTAAATCACCGTAGCGGTTACCCCTCCGGCCTATCGTCCCAACCGACGAGTCATCCCGCCCGAAGACCAGAACCCGGCCGCCTGCCATGTCCGAGACGTACAGCCGACCAGTGCGACCAGCGGCGAGACCGATCGGGAGTGCCCAGCCGCCCTCGGCGTCACGAGCTTCGAAGCCGGACAAGTGTGTCCCGTGGGTGGTGGAGAAGATCTCGATTCGCAGTCGAGCGAGGTCAGAGACGTATAACCGTCCTTCTCGAGCGGCCACGGCGACCGGCTTGAACGCAGCCCGATCCGCCGGTTTGAACCGCGTACCGGGATCGCCGGTCGAGTCGAAGCTGACCACCTCGCCCCGCCCGGTATCCGCAACGAAGACCGTGCCACCTTCGTCCACGCAAACGGCTACCGGTACGTCGAGTGTCAGTTCGCGAGAACCCCCGAGCCGCTTGGCAGCGCCGGTCGTGAGGCTCCAATCATGGACGACTCCAAAACCGGTGTCACATATGTACAGGTGGCCGTCGTGATAGGCGATTCCAGCCGGATTGTTGACATGAGGGCTTACGGGCCGGCCGCGGAACATGTCTC
>CBDUZY010000600.1:0-2138 GCA_965371825.1 uncultured bacterium | reverse complement strand
CGTAGTGCTCAACGCTGGATTCCGGGGTCGTCCTCGCCGAACTCCAGTGAAGCAGGCCCCCCACACTCACCGCCGCCACCAACACGAGAGCAGCGCCCACGCGGCCTCTCATCAGGCGAACAAACGCAAATGCCGTTACCACCAGGAGCGAAAGGACGTAGATGTATGGGCTCAACGCGAGAGATCGATCGAGCACCACCCCGGCCACAAGCCCCATCGCCACGGGGAGGAGCGGCGCGGTCCTCATTAGGGAGACGCCATCCTTGTGGCTATGACGGGCTTCATGCATAGCGATGAGTGGGTCCGATGCCGCGGACTTACCAGCCGCGACGGTGCGGTTGCTGTAAGCTCACGGACGTAACATAATCGCTTCACGCGGGTGTGCCTATCCGAAACAGGCACGCCGGCGGGTGGTCGGTCAAGGTGAGCCGTTGGACAGCCCCCGGGGGAGGGGGCTCCCCCGGACCCCCTCCTATGGCGCTTGGAAACTCGTTATTGTCGTATACGGGAACTGCTCTTTCGGGCGTCGGGCTCGGACTGTTTTTGCTGTTATTCTGGCTCGCCCGGTTCGTCATGCTTGGTGCGATTCTTCGCAAGCGGCGGCGTCTGAGCGCCCGATGCCCTCACTCCGCGACAAAACCAAGCGGCATGTCCGAATCGCCCCCGCCCAGAGTCTCCGTTCTGATAGCGGCAAAGGACGAAGAGGAGAACATTGGGCCGTGTGTCGAGAGCCTGCTCGAACAGGACTACGCCAACTTCAAGCAGGCTGGCCTGCTTGAACTGATCGTGGTCGACGACCGTAGCCGCGACCGCACTGCCGAGATCCTCGCCGATCTTCGAAACCGCCATAAAGAGCGGCTGCGCGTGCTGACCGTGACGTCAATCCGTGACGGGTACACCGGAAAGACGAATGCGATGCGCGAGGGGATGACCGTCGCCACGGGCGATTGGCTGCTCTTCACCGACGCCGACTGCCGGTTCCATTCTCCCCACACGATATCCGCGGCGCTCCGCGAGGCGATAGCGAACGACGTAGATTTCCTTTCAGTCATCCCCGAACTCGAAGTGCACGCGATCTGGGAGAAGATCATTCAGCCGGTCTGCGTCCTGGTGCTGATGATGTGGTTTCGACCGGACCGGGTGAACGACCCGAAAAGACCCACCGCCTACGCCAACGGTGCATTCATGCTGATGCGACGAGGCTGCTATGAAGCGATCGGTGGACACGATGTCGTGCGCGGCGAGATGAACGAGGACATTCAGATGGCCCGGATCGCAAAGAGAAGCGGGTTCCGTTTGCTGGTCGTAGAGAGTGACGGCCTGTATCGGACGCGAATGTACGATACGTTGACCGAGGGCCTGGCTGGGTGGAGCAGGATCTTCGCCGGGGCACTTCGGTCACCTGGGCGTGTGGCCGCTGCCGCGCTGCTCGTCGTTCTGTTCTCCATCACGCCCTGGGCCGGACTGCTCGTCGCCGCTGCGGGCGCCTTCTTGACGCCGGCAAGTGCCGACATGCCGCCCTTTGGGACGGCGGCGCTTTTCACATGGGGGGCGTCCGTGGTCATGCAGCTCGTCGTGGTCGTGCGACTGTACGGCGCGATCGGCTTTGGCCGCTGGTGGTCCCTGACGTACATACTCGGCGCGATCGCGACCGCAGGCGTGTTGATCAACGCCCTGTTTAAGGCTGCGGGAATCGACACCGTCAAGTGGCGAGATACGACATACAGACGCGGGCGTGTGTTGGAGGATCCCGATCGCGGGGCGCCGGAATCCGCGACCGATGGACCCTCGACACGCAACTCCCTATAATCAAAGCGACAAAGCGCGCCGCTTAGCGGACCAGCGGATCGAGGGCCCAATGACGATGAACAACGTCCGGATGCGATTGATACTCGCGCTTGCCGCGGCGTTTGTTCCGCAGACCGGCGCAAATGGCGAGCCAGCGGTCGACTTTCAGACGGCGACTAGAGCACATGCCGGCATCCGTAAGGGTTTGGAGTATCTCGCGGCGGGTCAGCGGCCTGACGGCGGGTGGGAGGCGTTCGGCAACTCGCATCCGGCGATCACCGCCTTGGTAATCAAAGCCCTCGCCCAGGACCCCGACTACGGTCCGAACCACGCCGCGGTCCGACGCGGGC
>CBDUZY010000599.1:0-2140 GCA_965371825.1 uncultured bacterium | reverse complement strand
GACCCGTTCGACGTCGAGCGATCGGTCGATCTGATCATCGCCGCCACGCGCGAGTAGCACTCGACCTGTCTTGGCCGAAGCGACCCGCGTCACGCCTGGGCAGCAACCGGAAGATCTCCCTCAGGTGAAGTCTCACCGGTACGCCGCGCGACGTAGAGGAACGTACAAAGGGCAACGAATCCCAAGTCTATACCGCCGATCAACAACATATATTCGACCATGGCCCCGGTGCCGAAGCCGTAGCTGTGCAGTCCGGTGCCCAAGACGTAGTTCACGCCCAAATAGGTCATGATGATAAGCCAGAAGCAGATGATGCTCTTGGCAGCGGCGGCGAACATTCCACGGCCGAGGACGAACACGGCAATGCCGGCGACCATCCCCGCAAGGGCAATCATCTTGATGCCCGTGAGTGGAGCGAGCTTGGGTACGACGATCACTAGCATCGCAACGCACAGCACCGCCGCCAGGAAGTACGCCCAAGGCGGCGTTCGCTCCCTACTGATCTGCACGTGGAGGATCGTGAGGTATCCGAGCACCGCAATGAGCGACCACACCTCCTTCGGATCCCATCCCCAGTACCGACCCCAGGAAGAAGCCCCCCACATGCTCCCGGTTATGATCCCGGCGGTCAGTAGGATCGAGCCGACGTGGACGTACCAGTAGTGCAGTCCGTCTAACGTTACGGACAGCTTCGATCGGGGCTTGCCCATCGCCATCGCCACTAACTGCACGTGAGCGATCAACATTGCGAGTGCCAGAACCGAGTACGAGACCATGATGATCGGCACATGAATCGACATCCACACCGTATCGAGCAGCACGGGCACTATCGGACGAACGAAGTGATCCATCGGCAGCACCTCGGCGAGCACCAGGGCGAGCGCCCCCATGCCCGAGGCTGTCAGCGGGATTAACCGATCTCGAAACACCAGAACGGAAATGATGGCGAACGCGCCCATCCCCCAACTCAAGAAGAGAAGCGATTCGTACATGTTCGATGCCGGAATCCGCCCGGCGATCTGCCAGCGCAGTGACAGGCCGTAAGTGAGCACGACAAAGCCGGCGAGCATTCCGGAGAACGCCAGCGCATCGAACCAGCGTTGTCGCACGAAGATGGCAAGAGCCGCGAGTGCGGCGCCTGCAAGCATGATCTTCCATGCGACGCTGAATGGCTGAAGACGATTGTAGCGCAGCTCGGTGGCGATCTGCGCGGGCGTCGGTCGATGGGCCGCGGGAAGGGCGGCCGTGGAATTGACAAGCTGCTGCGAGGCGGCGGCGAACGCCGCCGAATCGTCGGCGAGGAACGCACTCGCCAGCGCCCCCCATGCTTCACGCACCTGCGACTCACCCGGAGACGTTTCCGCGCCGTGCATCGCAGGACCCACCGGCCGCCACGCTCCCAGTGCGTCATCGGCGCTCGGCAGCAGTCGTATGGCCTGCCCGCGGAACATCGTCTGCAGCTCGATCAGCCTCCCGTTGATGTCGGAGACCTTGGATTCGAGTGGATTGAGCTTGCGGCCCTGTTCGATACTGGCAAGGCCTTCGATCAACGAACGGAGCTGTTCGTGCCCGACCAGCTCGGAGAACGAGAAAGTCGTTTGCGTTGCGGAAAGGCCGATTTCGCCGCGCAACTCCTCGTTGCGAATCGGTATCAGCGGCTCGTGCATCCACGTGTTCGCGTCGAACGTCCAGGCGAGAAGCCACAGGACCGGATCGCGCCCCTGGTAGAAGGCGTCTCCGGTTATCGACTTGACGTGGTCGCGAGCGACGGTATCCAAGGGCGGCCAGCGCCCGTCGTGTTGTGTGACGAGCCCCCGGACCGCGGTGAGATCCAAGGACTCCGGTAGCTTGGCATCAACGGTCGACGTGATCGCGGCAGCCGCGGAGAGCAGTATTAAAACGGCGTGTGACGTCATCTCGACACCTCCTCGCTAGTCGAAGGCACCGGTTGCGAGCCGCTGCCCGCGGCGTCCCCGCCTCCTTTCTTCAGTCCCGAAGGAACTGTCGGACCTTGCCCACCGCGCCCTCCTGAGTACGTAAGGTCAACTGTACGCCCGACACCGCCCCCGTCCGCGCCGAATTCCTCGAAGTGAAGCGCTCGGCGCCGACTCTGCACGCGAACCACGAGCACCCATAACAT
>CBDUZY010000598.1:0-2143 GCA_965371825.1 uncultured bacterium | reverse complement strand
AGCGATCACCTTCGCCGGTGAAGGCACGCCCTCCCCGGCGCCCGCCTACTCGGATCTGCCGCGTGAGCTGCCCGACGATCCGCCGGCGCCGACGGAGGTGCTTTCGCGCCAGGCGACTTCACCGGCTGCCGTGGCTTCGTTCGGCCCCTATACTAGCGTGCAGGTGAACGTAAACGGGGCAGGTCAGAACATTGTCGGCGATGCGGCGAACGAGCCGACGATCGCGATCGACCCGACCAATCCTGACCGGATCGCGATCGCCTGGCGGCAGTTCGGCTCGATCTTATACAACTTCCGCGAGGCCGGCGTCGGCTACAGCCATGACGGAGGCCAAACCTGGACGGCATACACCCTCGAACCGGGCGTCTACCGCAGTGACCCAGTGCTCGGTTCCGACGGAGTCGGGAACTTCTACTTCTCGAGCCTGACTTGTTCCCCTTGTGCAATCCACGTCTTCAAGTCGACCGACGGAGGCGTCACCTGGCCGAGCTTCGCAGACGCGTTTGGCGGCGATAAGCAGTGGATAGCGGTCGACGATCGACCGAGCGGCCTCGGCGCCGGACATATCTATCAAGACTGGAATGTGCAGACGACATTGTATCCGCCGAACGACTTCACCTGGTCGATCGACGGCGGGGTTACCTTCGAAGGCCCGATTGCCATGCCGGCTCCGAGCTTGAAATGGGGAACGCTCGACACCGACGCGGTCGGAACACTCTATGCCGCCGGGGCTAACCTGACCGTCACGGGGCACGCGTTCGCCCGATCCACGAACGCCAAGGATCCCGCGGTCACGCCGACGTTCGACATCGCCCAAGACATCGACCTCGGCGGACGCACCGTGGCGCTTGCGGGGATCAACAGCCCCAATCCGGTTGGACTTATGGGGCAGGTGTCAGTCGCAGCCGATCCGGGAGTGGTTGACAGGGTGTACGTGCTCGGTTCGGTTGAGCCGTGGTCGGGCGGCGATCCGCTCGATGTCCATTTCATTCGCAGTGACGACGGCGGGGCGACGTGGAGTACGCCCATTGCGGTCAACGACAATCCGGGTGACGGCACGTGGCAGTGGTTCGCGACGATGTCGGTGGCGCCCAACGGCCGAATCGACGTCGCCTGGAACGACACGCGAGCCAACCCGGAGTCGGTCAGGCTGTCGCAGCTTTACTACTCGTACTCGACGGACGGCGGCGTGACGTGGTCGGACAACACGCCCGTCAGTCCGGTCTTCGACAGTCATCTCGGGTTTCCCAACCAGAGCAAGATCGGCGACTACTATCACGCGATCTCCGATGACGACGGCGTGAGCATAGCCTACGCAGCCACGTTCACCGGCGGTGAGGACGTGTACTTCCTGCGCATCCCCGGCGGCGGCGGTCCGACGGTTCCGACGCTCTCCGACCTCGGCGAGGGCGCAATGGCCGTGCTGCTTCTCGCAGTCGGTGCCGTTTTCATCGCGCGACGGAATCGGGCGACGGGTTCCGGGTTACGAGTCACTGATTGAACTTCGCCCGGCGGATCACGGCTTCTTGATCTCCGTCCCGCACTCCGGACACACGCCGCTTACGTTGCCGGTCAAGTCGTAGCCGCACGCAACGCACGCACCGCGTTTACGACGCCGCCAACGCCGGAGCGGGCCTCGGGCAATCGCTACGGTCGGATAGACGGCGAGAACTGTTGCGACAAGCCAGGTTGGAGCCTCCACGGACCACACAAGTACGAAGATATGATCGCGGCACCCGGGACACAGGCCGCCGTGTGCGAGTTTGAGTTCGTCTCTATTCGTCATACTTAAGAGTGTCATGTAGCGGCTCGCGTCGCCGTGCGATTGCCATAGTATGAAGTTGTCGTCGTGCCTCACATCGATCGCGACGATGCCGTAGACAAGAAGAATGAAAAACGCAATAACAACGTTGCGAATCATCGCTAGCTCCCGCGGCGCGAGGAACGCCAATCGCGCCGGTTCCTGCCGGACCGAGAAGCGGGTCTCGGTCCGACACAGTACGCATTCATTATAGCGCGGTGCGAATGCGGACGTCTACCCCGCCTCGATGTTGCAGTGGCGGACAAGCGGCGAACTGAATGGCGTAGACGGCGAGTAGCCCGGAGGGACAACCGAGCGCAGGCGCAAATCGGCGGGACTTCA
>CBDUZY010000597.1:0-2169 GCA_965371825.1 uncultured bacterium | reverse complement strand
TGGGCTGCATGAGCCTACGATCAAAACGCCGAGGTTCCGCCGGAAGCACACTGTCGTTCGCGTAGGTTAAGCCGTTTGTCAGCCGGAGAGGTTGTCAGCTCTGGAAGTACCTCAAGACCCCTCTGCGAACTCTGCGCTCTCTGCGGTAGTACGAAGTGCGGGGCTAGCGGCGGCGCCTGCACAGAAATGCCGAGGCTCCAACCACGAACAGTAGTACGGTTGCGGGCTCGGGCACCGGTTGAACCACGAAGTCGTCGATGCCGACGTCTTTTCGTCCCGAGTCGGAAACGACGATCCGATTGACCGGCTCGGAGAACTCGATCCAACCACTGTCGAAGATCTCGACACCGTCGTTTCGTGAGAAGGAGAGGATCTCCGTGTCGCCGTTGTACGCGATGAAGCTGAAATCGTCCCCGATCGTTGCATCGATGATGTGCCCCTCGAATTGCGCCCCGATGATGGGAAGCTCCTCGAAGAGAATGATGAAGTCACCTCTATCGAATATCTGGAACGACGTGGCGATGAACATGTTCGTATCACCGCCGGGATCGCTGCGGTCGTTTGATGCTCTAACTCCGTCGGTCGTGATCGTCGAGCCGTACACGTCGGTCATATAATCGCTGACTGCCGAGTCGCGTGCGAACAGGCCAAGCGAATTGAAATCGAACGTGACCAGCTCGGCGCGGGCCTCCCCCCACGCAGTAACTGCTAAGAGCACCGCCACCTTTGTGCAAAACGACCTCACGTCGTCCCCTTTCTTTCGGTAGTCATAGCCTCACCATCCGCGTCCCCTCCGGCCGTCTCCGGAAAGGCACTTCGCCTCCCCTGAGAACACGTCTCATCCCTGGTCAATCGGTAAGTTAGAGATGACGCTTCGTCAAAACCCGATCCGACGTCCCGCAATGAGGCGTCAGCAAGCGCCGGATCAGGCCAGACGTTGCCGTCCCCCGTCCGTTGGCCACCTCTTTCCCAACCAAGGCCTCACGAATCCCCGCCTTCGAAGGCTCCACCGCCACGGCGCATGCCCGCGGTTAAGCCCGGATGCCATGACTATAGACGTTTGGCCGCTCCCCTTCAAGAGACGCTTTGCCTGACTTCTTCCTTCTTTTCCACCTAAGTGATCGAACAGTCCGATAAGCCTGGGTTTGCGGAATCCCGACTGCTCATACCGCCTGGGAGCTGAGTCCGATAGTCGCTCCCGGCCTATTTGCGAAAGGCCGAGACCGGGCTCAGGGGCGTCCGATGCCGCTGGATGGCCGCGTCCTTCGCTTCACACGGCGGCACCGCTCCACGAGAGGCACTGCGAGGGATAGACCAAGGCATGCCAGCCCCGCGCCGCACATACCACCGCTTGCCCGTGGTTCGATGCGGACGACTGCGGTGTCGGTTGCGGTCGTAGATACGCCGCCCGATGTAAGCTGTGTGTATTCCGCAACCAGCGTCGCCTGTTGGGTTTCCTCAATCGCTGCCGCCGTCAAGGCGCCGCCGTCGATCTCGCCCAGTTCCCCAGGAGCGATCGTCCACTCCGCCTCGTCAGTCACGTCGATTGTGGCGCCGTCGCTAAGCGTCGCCGTGGCCGCGAAGTGTGCGGTCGAGCCGGATGCAACGTCAGCCGGCCCGTCGATGGTAATCGACTCGAGCACCGCTACATCCGGCTGGTCCCCACCGGGCGAACCGTCCAATGTGGAGACCTGGAAGAAGTCGAAGTCGGCTGAGATGGAGGCGTCGCAGTCGACCCCACATCCTTCGAAGTCGCCGTTGGTGGCACCGACTCCGACCAGAACCTGGTGGGTGAGATCGACCGTGATCGACCCGACGTCGGTGAACGACTCACCGTCCTCACTGTAGCCGGCGACAAACAGATCGCCCGCTCGAAGTAACCGAAGATACACCTCGTTTGGATTGGCGGTATTCGAGTCGTCATACCGGGCGCCCTCTCGTTCTGTTCCCTCGACGCCACCTTCGATCCCCAGCAGAACGACGCCCCGAAACTCGCCGCGCCCGCCGGCGGCGTACGCGAAGCCGAACGTGACGACGTTCTCGTCATCCTCGTAGACCAGCAGCCCCGCGAAGTGCTGTGCGGCGTTCGGGTCGAACTCGAGCCGAGTCTCGATGATGAAGTCGCCCTCGATATCGCGCAGAAGCAGGTTGCTCACCCCCGGCTCGCCG
>CBDUZY010000596.1:0-2181 GCA_965371825.1 uncultured bacterium | reverse complement strand
GTGAGCGTAGCGGCGGGCCTCCGGGACTGCAGCCATCCACGCCGGCGATCTTCTCCCCCATCGAGGCACTGTCCGTTGCGGACTCCCGTGACTTGCCGCAAGATAGACGCATGGCGGAATCACCGAACGAGACGCCGACCGGCAGCGGGAATTCGATACGGCGCGGGCAACCTCACTCGTCGACGATGCGGTGGTGGCTCGCCGTTTTCGCGGGAGTAGCGGTTTCACTTCCCGTCGCGTGGCTTCTATCTTTCGCCGGGGCCTTGCCGTTCTTCCTCGGCGTGTTCTTCTTCGCGTTGTTCGGCCTGTTTATCGGTGCGGTCACCTACCGTGTTGCCGCGCCGTGTCGACCCTATCGACCCTCCCACGTTATTGTCGGGACGACCATGATCGTCATCGCCGGATGGGGAGGCTCGATCATCAAGGAGAGCCGTGACTTCCCATCCGACATGGCCGGCGAGGCGGCGCGCAAGACCAGCGACATCGGCGATCGCCCGGTGGCTGAGTTTCGCTTGGAGGTAGCCGGCGAGGTCCGCAGGTTCCTGCTTGAACGCTACCCGCCCGGCGGAACGCTCGGATACATGCGATGGGTCCTGACCAGCGGTGAGATCGAGAAAGGTGACCTGGCCGCGGTCAAACGCAAATTGTCACGCTCACAAAGAGGCTGGTCCTGGGCGATACGCGTAGTGTTGTCTGTCGCCGGACTTGCGTTTGGCGTTGCGTCGCAGACGTGGTTGTTGCAGCGCCCGGCCGACCTCGACGCCGTGGATGAGATCCTGCAAACTAACGAGGCCTAATCGGCAAGTACATGAACGGTCAGCTGTCGGCACGAAAAGCCCTGAGCAGTCGGATCGGGCGCCCAGCCGGGCGCCGACTTTACTAGCTGACCATCCCACGCCTCGTGCACTCGTTGAGAACCAGATCGACCGCCGCATCCACGGGCAGACGGTCGATGTTGATGGTCAGATCGAAGCGTGTGGGATCAGCGGCGTCAACGCCGAAGTGGCGGCGAATGAAGTCGGCACGCTCACTTTCGATTCGGGCTACTTCCTCCCGGGCTTGTTCCTGCGGCATTGTCCGCAGGTCGGCCATGTGTCGCACGCGGGCCTCGATCGGGGCGACCAACCCGACTCGCAGCCCGAGGTCCCGCGGCAGGATCCGGTCCGCACCCCGCCCGACAAAAACCGCCCGTCCTTGGCGAGCGAGCGATAGAACCGTTTGAGTAAGACGGTGAAAGTAATCGTCCTTGACGATCTCCGGCTGCACGAGCGATCGCAGGGTCGCTTCGCGCCAGGTCACGTCGCGCTCGTCGAGCGAGTCGTAGATTCGGCGCCTCACGGCGTCGTCGCCGGCCATGACCTGGAGAATCTCCCGATCGAAGAGAGGCCAACCGAGCCGTTCCGCAAGCAGGGAGCCGAACGGGAGACCTCCCGCGCCGACCTGACGAGAGATGGTGACAAAGTGCTCGACTTGTAGGCGCTGCTGCTCGGGAACATCCAGCCTCTGAGCGCGGGCCAGTTCCCAGTTGCGCATCTGCTTTTCAACAAGCTTGGCGATTCCCGGACCTTCAATCGATCTGCGATCAAGCATGACCTGACTCCGACTGAGTGAACTGTCTACCGGGCGGCGAACGTTTCCTCGCTCGGACCGCCGCAATCGCAGTAAGACTGTGATTGTCCTCAGCGCGCCGAGAAGCTTAACAATGTGGCCGAACATGGCAAGATGCGTTTGCCGGGAATCTCTATTGGCGAGCCCGGAAGTCACAGGCCCCAACTCGACCCACAGGGCTCGCGCTCCTCGCAACGCGGTCTTCACCGCACGTTACTGGAGCGCCGCAATCGGCTTGTGACCGAGGTTGTAACCCGCTAAACTGGTGTGTGTCAGGCGTCGCGTCGAAGTGGCTGGGGCGACTGGGAGGGGTTCATGCCGACAAGGGGTAGTCCAACCGAAAACTGCACGAAACCGTCCCGTTCGCTTTTCGTACACCCTTGCGAAACTCGGTGGAGAGTGCATGTGAAAGTGCCATTGTGGATTCTCGCGTTTGCCATCGCGATAGGCGTCGGCTCATCGGTCACCTTCGCCGGTGAAGGCACGTCATCCCCTGCGCCCGCCTACCCGGATCTGCCACGTGAGCTGCCCGACGATCCGCCGGCGCCGTCGGAGGTGCTTTCGCGCCGGGCG
>CBDUZY010000595.1:0-2184 GCA_965371825.1 uncultured bacterium | reverse complement strand
CCAATGATCAGGCCCGGCGTGTCGCGCTCCACGAAGAACGCACTGATCCCCTTCGGGCCGCCTTCCGGCGTGGTTTTGGCCATGACCACAAAAAGGCCCGCGTAGTGTCCGTTGGTTATCCACTGCTTCGATCCGTTCAGGACCCAGGTATCGCCCTCTTTCGTGGCCGTAGCGGTAAGCGCGGCGACGTCGCTGCCGCATCCGGGCTCGCTCAGCGCCCACGCCCCCAGGTACTTGCCACTCACGAGATCCGGCAGGTACCTCGCCTTCTGCTCCTCGTTGGCGCCGATCAGAATGTGCGCGCAGCACAGGGCGTTATGAGCGTCGAGCATAAGCGCCGTCGCCCCGCAGTGCCTGGCGATCTCCTCCATTATCACGGCCGCCCCGAGGTCGCCCAGCCCGACACCGCCGTACTCGGTGGGCGCGAAAACGCCCATAAATCCGAGCTCCGCCAGCTTGGCGATCAAGTCACGCGGCAAATCGGCTTCACGGTCCCACTGTCGAGCGTTCGGCGCGATATGCTCAGCGGCAAACTTCCGCGCCATATCCTCGAGAGCAACCAAGTCGTCAGGTAGATCGAAATTCATGTGACGTCTTTCACCAGAGAACTTCAGCCAGCGGGGCAGGAGCCCGGAGGCACCCATAGACCCTGCAATAGCGGGGCCAAGACGAATAATACTCCATCCCATCCACCCCGTCACGTACGGACGCCCGCTGCCGCGCGGGGCGGGCCCCAAGCCTGCCCTCCCTACCGCTCGGCCAAGTCGCGGGCGATCACGATCCGCTGGACCTCGCTGGTCCCTTCGTAAATGGTGGTAATCCGAGCGTCGCGGTACAACTGTTCGATGCGGCACTCGTGCACATAACCCGCGCCACCGTGAACCTGAACACCTCGGTAGGCGATTCGATTCGCCGCCTCGGATGCAAAAAGCTTGGCCATCGCGATCGCGCTGCGGTCGTCCTTCCCGTCTTGGACGCTGCCCGCCGCACGCCACACCAGCAGCTTTGCCGCCTCCAGATCGACGGCGCTGTCGGCGATCATCCCGGCGATCGCCGGGAACTTCCCGATCGGCCGGCCAAACTGCTCGCGTTCTCGCGCGTAGCTGACCATCTCGTTGAAACAGGCTTCCGCAATCCCCGTCGCTTGCGCTGCAATTCCGACCCGGCCTCGACCCAGACTAGCCAAGCAAACTTCCAGTCCCTGTCCGGGTTTGCCGATTACGTGATCGTCCGGAACGAAGACGTCGGACAAGGCTATGACTGCCGTTTCGCTCCCCCGTATCCCCATCTTTCCTGGAATGGGCGTGCGGCTGATGCCCGGTGAGTTGCCGTCGATGATCGTCGCGAAGTAGCTCTCGCCCTTCGGCACTCCTTCCAGGCGGGCGAGCACAAAGAGCCACCGCGCGTTGAGGCCGTTCGTTACCCACATCTTCTCGCCGTTGACGACGAAGCCTCCGTCGACCTCGACAACCGTGGTCTTGACGGATCCGGCGTCGCTGCCCGCGCCAGCCTCCGAGAGGGCGAACGCCCCGAAGCTTTCCGCCTCGCCCCAAGACGACAGCCATTCGCTTCGTCGCGGTTCCGCCGCGAATCGTTCGATGATTCCGCCGGTCAGACTGTGGACGGCTACGGTCACGGCCGTCGCCGGCGACCAGATCGCAAGCTCATGGATGATGGCCGAGTAGGTCTGATAGCGGCACCCGAGCCCGTTCAGCTCCGCAGGCACCAAAAGATTGAGAAGGCCCATCTCTGAGAGCTTCGGCAAAGCCTCGACGATGGACGACTCTCCCAAATCCCAGGCCCGGTCGAGCGGATACAGTTCGTTTCGCGCGTATTCATGGACGACTTCAATGAGAGTCGCGTCGTCATCGCTTATTGCGGCGTCAAGTGGTGCGAGCGGCATCTAAGCCCCTAACTCCTCGGGCAGGAGTCCCCACCCGCCGGTTCGCCCTCAGCCAAGACCGGTGCCCGCCACGCGGCGGCACTCCATATGGGGTAGGGAACGGGAGTATAAGTGCTCGCACGGGGATGCGTCAACGCACGTCAGGTTACTTCATTACACTTACACACGAATCATGTTTGGACCTGCAGCCTCGTCAGCGTTCTGCGCGGGTCCGCCGGGGAGGTTTCGCAGGTCAGCGAGCCGCCCGGTTTCGTGTGTGCTGCGCGGCTCCCAACGCGGAT
>CBDUZY010000594.1:0-2212 GCA_965371825.1 uncultured bacterium | reverse complement strand
GGAAGACCCGTCCTCCGGAACGACCTGAACGATCAGCGTCCCGTCGCCGAGCTTCAGTGCAGCCTCGACGGCCTCCGCCAGGCGCGGACGGACGCTCGACGACATCGTCAGCCGGTCGACGACGATCTCGATGTAGTGACGGATATTGCGTGCCAGCCGCGGAGCCTCCGCAAGAGGTACAACCTCGCCGTCCACGCGAGCCCGGGCATAGCCCTGCCTGATCATGTCCTCGAACAGGTCGCGATACTCACCCTTCTGACCGCGGACGACGGGGCCGAGGACCAGGAACTTCGTGCCGGGTGGCAGTTCGAGAATGCGGGCGATGATCTGCTCGCGCGACTGTGCCCGGATCGCCCGCCGGCAGCTCGGGCAGTGCTGCCGCCCAACGCGGGCGAACATCACACGCAAGTAGTCATGTATTTGCGTGATCGTCCCGACCGTGCTCCGCGGGTTCCATCCGCTGGATTTCTGCTGGATCGAGACAGCCGGGCTAAGACCGGTGATAAGATCCACGTCGGGCTTGGCGAGCTGCCCGAGAAACTGCCTCGCGTAGGAGCTGAGCGACTCGAGGTAACGCCTCTGACCCTCGGCGAAGAGAGTGTCGAACGCGAAGCTGCTCTTGCCGCTCCCCGATACGCCGGTGAAGCAGACGAGCTTGCCGCGCGGGAGCGACAGCGAGATGTTTTGAAGGTTGTGCTCGCGAGCACCCTTGACCGTGATCGTTTGCGCTTCCATGTGCGTACCGGTCGCCTCGATGTCCAGCCGTGGGTCGTCTCAGCAGGCTTCGCGCGTCTTACCCCGGATCGGCTGAGTCCACTTCAACCGGCAGGGTCTTGGGCGCGCCCGCCGTCTTCAGCGAGCGAATCTTCGGATCGAAACCGAGGTGTAGAACTCGCCAGAACCCTTTGTCCTTCGCCATCCAGATCGACATGACCACGCGGGCGTTTGCATCGCCGCTCGGATCCACGACCTCCATGGCGATCTCGATCTCCGGCGCGCCCGTCTTTGCGTTCTTGGTCGGCGCGGCGGTTCGACGGATCAGGCGGGGCTCGGCCTTGTCCCATTCGGTTTCGAAATCACCGACGTAGTGCGACACGGTGGGCGTCCAGCGGAAGACGACGTTGTGTACGAACGGATCGCGTTCGAGACTGCCGTGGTTTTTCGCCTGGATCTCATTGGCCGCACACAGGTCGAACTGCTTGTCGAGCGCCGCCTCCCGTTCCTTCGCCGTTGTGGCCTCGAAATCCTCGCGTATCGCCCTAAGCACCGCGAAGGCGACCTGCTCCGGTGATGCCTGCTCGCCCAGTGTCACGCCGTAGAGCGTCACGCTCCGTACGGTAACGGAGCGGACCTTTTGATCGTCCAGGCGGACGTCCCGGTTGCAGCCGCCGGTAAGTACGACGGCGAGTCCGGCGGCAATCGCGGTTGTCTGTAAAGCCCAAGAACCCATGTGTCCTCACCTCCCAGTTCTTTCAAACGGAGTCTAGCGTCCCGGCACGCCCGTGCCAACGCGGCCGATCCTTGCCGCCGCCCGGGCGACCGGTTAGACTGCCGCTGAACCCGGAAAGGCGGACCCGCGTGGCTGAATTCAACACCAACCTGTGGGCACCCTGGCGGATGGAGTACATCCGCTCGCTTGGTGAGGAGCTCGAGGAGGACGGCTGCTTTCTGTGCCGGTATTGGGACGACACCGACCACGACCGGGAGAACCGCGTCGTCTGGCGGGCGGAATCCTCGTTCGTGGTGATGAACCGGTTCCCCTACACGAATGGCCACCTGCTCGTCTCGCCCGTGCGACATAAGCCCGAGCTGACCGACCTCACCGTGGGCGAGCTCACGGAGATGACCTGCGCGATCAGGGACGGTGTGGGCATATTGCGACAGGCGGTCAACCCGCACGGGTTCAACATCGGCTACAACGTCGGAATCTGCGCGGGTGCGGGTCTGCCCGGACACCTGCACGCCCACATCGTGCCCCGCTGGACGGGTGATACCAACTTCATGACCGTCGTCGGCGACGCCCGAGTCGTGCCGATAGCGCTCGACAAGCTCTACGACGAACTCGTCAAGAAAGCGGTCGAAGCCAACCTGCGAACGTAACGCACGCAGTACGGGCCTGTCCTCCTACTCCGCGAAAATGAGCCTTTGGCCACGATGAGAACACCGCAAGCCGTGGACGAACCAGTCGAAGAACATCTCGCACCATACGCGA
>CBDUZY010000593.1:0-2216 GCA_965371825.1 uncultured bacterium | reverse complement strand
ACTTGATCATCAGGAATGCTGTATGAGGGTATTGATAACCGCGATCGGCACCTCGGGGGACGTCAATCCCTTCATTGCCGTCGGCATCGCTCTAAAGGAGCGCGGGCACGAAGTTGTCCTGCTCGTCAACCCCTATTTCGAGGGACAGGTCCGCGGCGCCGGCCTCGAATACCTGCCCCTGGGTGAGCCGATCGACCTCCGTCTGATCGCCAAGATGCCCGACCTCATGCACGCCCGGAAGGGCCTAAAGCTCACCCTCGACAAGCTGATCGTACCCAACATGCCGATCATCCTCGATGCGATCGGCATGGAGGTTCGCGACCGCCGCCCGGACATAGTCCTGAGTCATCACACATGTCCCGGCTCCCGATGGGCTTGTCAACGTCACGACGTGCCCTTTGCCGGCGCGGTGTTGACGCCGCTGCTGTGGCCCTCCTCCAAGGATCCTTGCGTCTTCATGTCCTGGGAGCCGGAAAACCCTCCCGAGTGGTACAGCAGGTGGCGAAACCGGGCGGCGCGTTGGATGCTCCGCGGGGTCATCGACCGCCGGTTCAACCGCGTCCGCCTGGACTACGGAATGTCACGAGGTCGCGATCTGTTCTACGCCGAAGTCCTCGGAGGCGTCGTGAACCTGGGGCTATGGTCGCGACACTTTCGGGGGGCAATGCCCGACGATCCGCCCAACGGACGCATCTGCGGATTCCCGTGGTTCGATCGACACAAGGATCTGGAACATCCCGAAGACGAGCTCGAAAAGTTCCTCACGGGCGGCGACCCGCCGATTATCTTCACGCTGGGGACGGCTGCGGTCCATACCGCCGGCGACTTCTACGCCTCCGCAGCCAAGGCGTGCGCTGACCTCGGTCGTCGGGGCTTGTTGCTTACCAGGCACACCGAGTACGGGCCGTCGAGTCTGCCCCGCGGCGTTGGGGCCTTTACTTATGCTCCGTTCTCGACGGTGCTGCCCCGCGGATGCGCGACCGTTCACCACGGCGGCGTGGGCACGACCGCACAGGCCATGCGCGCCGGGAGGCCTACGGTCATTGTCCCATTCTCGCACGACCAGTTCGACAACGCCGCCCGGGCGAAACGCCTCGGCGTCTCAGCCACACTAAGACGCAAGAAGGCCACCGCACGCTCGCTTTCCGAAGCCTTGCGAACGGTCCTCGACGACCCCGCCGTCGCCGCGCGGGCGACGTCCCTCGGCGAAGCCCTGTCAAAAGAGGACGGCGCCGTAACAGCCGCGATCGCCCTCGAAGAGGTCGTCTCCACGGGATCGGCACAATCGGCCCAAGTCGAGTGCGCATGATCGCTGGGGAGGACCCGCTTCTCCGGACTCAGGGCTCGAGCCAGAACTTGTTGACGCGGACGTCTTCGACGAGCAGGCGCATCTGCTCTTTGAGCTCGTCCATGATCCGCTGATCCTCTTCGGGGCCGCCGTCGTCGGTGACGGGCGGCGTGAAGGGCTTGCCGACGTTGATCCGGTACGGACGACGCATCACGGTGACCGTGCGATAGACCCGACCTTCGGCAACCATCGACACGGGCCACTCCTTCATGGCGTATCGCGGGGCGACCAGAGCGACGGGAATGATCGGAGCCCGCGACTTGCGGTAGATCCTGGCGACGCCGGGATAGAATCTGCCTAGCTGGAAGGGCTCCTGTAGGTCACCCTCCGGCGCGGTGTACACACACTCACCTTTCTTTAGATACTTAACCGCCTCGTCGACGACCGTCTTGCGATGCCCCGGCATGGCGTTGATGTTCTCGAGATAGTCGAAAAAGATCGCCATGATCTTTGACTGGTAGCCGGGACCGATGATTATGTGCACCGGTTCGGTGAAGACCGGCAGCACCCACTGCGGATCACAAGAGGTTATGTGGTTGGTGACGTAGATCTTGGGACCGGGCGGGATGTTCTCCCGGCCCCACACGCGAAAATCGAGGAACAGCCACTGGTATAGCTTGATCGCGTCGACCATCGCGCCGTGAAGAAGCCGTTTGGTTGCGTTCACCGTGATCTCGTTCTGTGCCGTTTGGCCGCCTATTCCAGTTCCTGCGCCAGGGTCGGAAGATCGTACCCGACCGCCGCAGCGTAGTCGGACAGCTTCTCGATCACCAGGTCTAGCTTGTCGACGATTTCCGGGGCGACGCGCGACGCGTGCGTGCCGATCATCGCCGCGTAGTCCGGGGGGCTGCCATCGAGCTCGAGGTGA
>CBDUZY010000592.1:0-2241 GCA_965371825.1 uncultured bacterium | reverse complement strand
GTGCGTCTCTACTCGGCGAAAAGAGGCGTCGAGATGTACCGATCGCCGCCGCTCGGCAGGACCGCCACAATGTTCTTGCCCTTGTTCTCCGGAAGGCGAGCCACGCGGTCGGCGACACACAGGGCGGCGCCGGATGAGATTCCGCAGAGGATTCCCTCGTCACGCGCCGCACGACGGGCCCAGGCGAACGCGTCATCGTTGGTAACGTGCATTACTTCGTCGATGATGTCCAGGTTGAGAACCTTCGGGATAAACCCGGCTCCGATGCCCTGGATCATGTGCTTGCCCGGCTCAAGCGGCTTACCACCCAGCGTCTGAGCGATGACCGGCGAGGCTTCCGGTTCCACGGCGTAGCACTTGAACGATGGTTTCTTCGACTTCATGAACTCGCCGACGCCGGTGATCGTACCGCCGGTGCCAATGCCCGACACCAGGATGTCCGCTTTTCCATCGGTGTCGCTCCAGATTTCCTGAGCGGTAGTCTGCCTGTGGATCTCCGGGTTGGCGGGGTTCTCGAACTGTTGCGGCATGTAGGCGTTGGGTGTTTCTTTGCAGAACTTCTCGGCCGCGGCAATCGCGCCCTTCATGCCGTCGGCGGCCGGCGTAAGGACCAGCTCCGCGCCAAGTGCCTTGAGGATCGCTCGGCGCTCGACCGACATGCTCTCGGGCATCGTCAGGGTCAGCTTGTAGCCGCGGGCCGCGCAGACGAAGGCCAGGGCGATGCCGGTGTTGCCCGACGTCGGCTCGATGATGGTCGAGTTCGCCCCGATCAGGCCGTTCTTCTCGGCCGCGTCGATCATAGACCATCCGATACGGTCCTTGACGCTCGACAAGGGGTTGTTGAACTCGAGCTTGGCGTACACCGTGGCCGGTGCGTCGATGATGCGATTGATCCTTACGAGCGGCGTGCGGCCGATCGCCCCGATGATGTCGTTGTGCACTTGGCCCATTGGTCTCTCTCCGTCGAAAAGCCCCCGAACGATACTCCAACTCTCAGAGAACAGCCTATGGACTTGACCCGGCTGGGTCAATTCTACAGCGATGAAACGGCGCAGATCGGCCTCGGCATCCCCGAGCGGAGCCCATCGAGCCCTCTATTCCCCGCCACGCGTCCGACCATGCACGGCCCGACCTTGGCGGGCGCCTCGGGTATGTCTCGGCGGCTAGCCGACAGGCCTTTAGCGGCCCACTGAGCGGGGCTGGAGAAAAGGATATTCTGTGCGTCGAGGAAGCAACGAGGGGCTCTACAAAGTGTCAGGACGCCCGCGCGTCATGCCCGCCGGTTGAGTGTCCTTGCGATACCGGCGGTTTCGTTGGACGAGGTTTCCGGGGCTTGCGATCACGCAGCTTCCGGCTGCGTACCTTCTTGATTCGCTTGATCGCGGCCTGCACCTCGGCGCTGTCCATCACATCACGCTTGACGACCTCGTGGACTATAATCTCCTCCACACCTTCGCCATCAATGCGCACACCCGGGGCGGCGCGCTTGAGCTCGCGGGCGATTACTTTGAGGACGGGGTCCGTGATTATCGCTGCGGCAACGGAGTGTCGGTTGAGTGCCCGAACTTGGGCCGCGTACTCACCGATGGCGCGTTTCTTGGCGCCCTCGCGGCTCAACATGTAGAACAGCTCAACGAGGTTAGGGTCATCGCTCAGCACGTTTATAGTGAACAACAGTTCGGTGCGCACGGGTTGCTCGAAGACCATCCGATGTACGCGCCACTCGACGCCGTTGGTCAGGATGACCCACTCGATTCCCTCCCTAGTGGCATAGTCGGTCGCCTGGCGGAGATGGCCTTCCTTCAGTGTTCGGTCAACGGCCTTGACCTCGATCAGAAACCGCAGTTTGCCATCGACGCTGACTGCGAGATCACAGAAGGTGCCGCGGATTTGGTACTCCCCCGTGATGTCGGTATATTTGTCGTACCCGAGGGCTTCAGCAAGGATGTCGCGGACGATAGTGACCGTGTCCTCTTCACTCCGGTCGGCCTTCTTCGCTTCGGTGATAATGGGTCGGAACTTCTTGATTCCCGACTTGATGCGGGCCTCTACACGCTTGGGAATTGTCATGCTCAACTCTCCTGTGACAATGGGCCGAATTGCTTTCGCGCCGCAACGCCCGGCGGGCGCCGTCGAGGCAGCATAGCCGCATTTCAGGCAAGTGTTAAGGGCGGCCCGAAGGCGTATGCCGTGACCAGTCCGGCAGAAATCGCGCGGGCTCCCGACAAGTCGGGATTCCAT
>CBDUZY010000591.1:0-2245 GCA_965371825.1 uncultured bacterium | reverse complement strand
GTTGGCAGCCGTCGTGGCATGTAGTCGGGGCTTCGCCGGTGAAACAGCGTTGGAACGCGGCGAAGTCACGAAGGTCAACGTCGCCGTCGGAATCGATGTCGGCGGTCGATTCGACGCACGAGAACCTCGTCACGAACGACTCTCCCATCCCGCTCACGTTGGCATGGACATCCAGCCCGCAACCAGGGTCGAAGTCGACAGTCTCCCGGAAGGACCCGACAACTGTTGCAGTGGCGTCCGTACCGAGGACGATGCGTTTCCCTTTGTCGTTGCCGACCCCTCCGAACGTCCGGGTCCACGCGTAAGATCCGTCAGCGTGAAGGCTGGTCAAGAAGAAGTCCTGCAGTCCCATTGTCGTGTACAGGTCTTGGCTTTCGCCGGGATCGAAGTCGCAGGTTTCGCCAAACGATCCCGTCACGAAGACGCCGCGGTCCGAGGCGACCGCGACGGAATAGCCGAGGTCGCTACCCGGCCCACCGAATGTCGCCGTCCGTGCATAGGAGCCGTCCCCGTACACTTTGGTGACGAATACGTCGGCGGAGGTGCCCACCTGCACGCGATGGACGTCGACTCCCTCCTCGGTCGGGTCAAAGTCCACGCTTCCTTGGAAGGCACCGGCGGTGTAGACGCTCCCATCCAGGTCCACCGCGAGCGAAACACCTACTCCACCCGGCGCGATCTGCCAAACGCGCGTCCACTCGTAGCCACCATCCCCACGTCGCTTCGTCACGAACGTACCGGACGGTCCCACCGTAGTGTGCACATCGCCGAGACCATCAGGGTCGAAGTCGACCGCACCACGAAACTCACCCCCGGCGAAAATACTCCCGTCAACGTCAACGACAAGCGCGTAACCAGCGTCGAACGCGGGGCTGCCGAATGCCCGGGTCCAGAGATAAGCTCCCTCAGACGTGAACTTGGTTACGAACACGTCCGCGGCGCCGACCCGAATGTCCTCTCCCTCGCCCGGATCGAAATCAACCGTTCCGCTGAAATAACCAAGAACCACGATGTTGCCGGCCACGTCCAAGGCGACTCCCGTCGCGAAGGACCTGTCCGGTCCTTCACCGAACGTAATGACGCCGGCGTAGTCACCCTCCTCAGTGAGACCCAGCAAGAAGGGACTCACCTCGCCAGCCGCGGTGCGCTCGTCGATTCCGTCCGAGGGGTCGAAATCCACGGTGCCACTGAAGCCCCCGGCGAGATAGACCTTCTCGCCCTCGTCCGTGGAGACCCCCTCGCCGTAGTCGTCACCCGCGCCTCCAACCGTCCGAGTCCACAGATAGGATCCGTCGGGGCCGTACTTGCTCACGAAGCCATCGTACGAGTAAAAGGAGTCGGGGCCTACGGTCGAGACATGCAGGTCCACCCCTTCACCGGGATCGAAGTCCTGCGTACCCCCGAAATGGCCAACGACAAAAACATTGCCGGCAGAGTCGACGGCTGCCTCCCTTACGGTCGCCGACCCGCCGCTTTTCGACAGCTTCACGGTCCACTCAGGGAGAGGGTTGGCGCAGTCGCCCAGACCGCCCGCCTGGGCGGGTGCGTTGCTCACAGGTCCGATAAGGGCAATGCCCGCCGCGAGCGCGAGATTGGTTCTCTGACGCCTCCACATACCACCATTATAAGCACGCCGGATGTCCAACCGAGGGAGAAAAACGAAAACTGCATTCGCGCGGGACCGTGGTCCCGGTCTCGCGCCGATCGGCTAAAACAGGTTCCACAGCAGTTGGTTGGTCACCTCGTGGTGGAACATCACCTCGCTGTGCTTGACGCGGGTGCCCAGCTCTTTCGGGCAGCGGTCGGCCGCCTTCTGCTTGAGTTCGATGTACTTGCCGTGAGCCTCTTCGCCGAGGATGTCCACCGCGAGTCTGCTGGTCTTGAAGAGCCGGATGGCGTCATGAATGTTGTCCGGTAAGAACCGCGTGCGATACCGTTTGCCTTCGGCTTCGGCCGCGTCGGGTAGCTCTCCTTCCAGGCCGGTTCGCAGGAGCGTGTACAGAGCCAAATAGGGGCTGGCATCGGGCGAGACGGACCTGAACTCGATCCGGGCGGTCCTCTCGCTGCCCAGCGGAACACGGATCATGGCCGCGCGGTTGGTGGCCGAGGCCTTGATCTGGTTCGGGGCTTCGTAGTTCGGATCAAGACGGCGATACGAGTTCACGCTCGAGTTCACCACCAGACAGATGTCCGTCGCATTGTTGAGAATCCGATCGACGAAGCTCCAGGTGAACTCGGAGAGCCC
>CBDUZY010000590.1:0-2245 GCA_965371825.1 uncultured bacterium | reverse complement strand
GTGTTGGACAAGACCGCGGACGTGACCCGCACCAATCAGAACCTCCTGCGAGGGTTGATCGATGTCGCCCGCACGCAGGTGGCTGTCGGGCGACGGAATCAGGACGATGTGCTCCGAGCCCAGGTGGAACTCTCGAACATCCAGGCCGAGCTGATCGATCTCGGCCGGCAACGGGTAACCATCGTTGCCCGGATCAATAAGCTGCTAAGCCGCAGTCCGACAACACCGGTCGAGACCCCCCAGGACTTCGACACCAGACAGGCTGAATTCACGGTCGAGCAGTTGCTCGAAAGAGCCGCGAAGCTCAACCCCAAACTTCGGCGGCTCCAGACGCGAGTCAAACGCGATGAACTTAGGGTCGAGCTTGCCGAACTCGCCGATTGGCCGGACTTCGTGCTCGGGCTCGAGTGGATGTCGATGGAGCCGCGCGACGCGTTTGAACCGCCGCGCAACCCCACGACGGGAACAAGGCCCAAAGCGCCCCAGATGAGTGAGGACGGCAGCGACAACTGGGCGATCACGTTCGGATTCACGGTTCCGATCTGGCTGAAGAAGACCGAGGCCGGCGTATCGGAAGCCAAGCACAGTCTCGCCGCTTCGCGGCTGCGATACGTCTCCACACGCAATGAAGTGTACTTTCGGATCGCTGATGCCCTCGAGAGGGTCCGCGCCCAACGGGAACTCGCCACGTTGTTCAAGGACACGGTCATTCCCCAATCCGAGCAGGCGTACAGGGCGTCGCAGTCCTCGTACACGGCTGGACCGAGCGACTTCCACTATGTAATCGACAACTGGCGGAAGTGGCTGTCCTCGACCATCCAGTATCACCGCTCTCTCGGCGAGTTGGAGCGGAGCGTTGCTGACTTAGAGCAGGTCCTCGGCCAGAGCCTGACCGAAGTGGAAGAACCGGGATGAAACAAGACCGACTAGAATCTGAGCGCCCGGGTCGGAACTAACGCCCCGGACGGAACTTGTGCCCCGGCCGGGCGAGCGTCACCGTGCTGCTCGTCGTTGCAGCATTGGTAGCCGGTGCGGCAGGAGGGTATTTCCTCCCCAAGAACCTCGCAACCGCAACGTTATCCAATCATGGAACCGTCGGCGCCCCCAGCGGCCAAGAGGCCGACGGTGAGAACGAGCAGTGGTACACATGCGGGATGCATCCGAATGTGCTCCAAAAAGGGCCGGGCATATGTCCAATATGCCAGATGAACCTCACGCCGCGCAAGGATGACGACGCGGACAGCGATGCGGTGGACGGCGGGGTCGAGGAAAGAAAGATCCTCTACTGGCGGGCGCCGATGGATCCGAACTTCATCTCGGACTTACCCGGCAAGAGCCCGATGGGAATGGACCTGGTTCCGGTTTACGCAGAGGCCGCAGAATCCGGCTCGGCTCACACCATCCGTATCGACCCGATCACGGTCCAGAACATGGGCATTCGCACGACGGTCGTCGAGCGCGGCCCGCTCGTCAAGACCATAAGGACGGTGGGACGCGTCGACTATGACGAGCAACTGGTCACCTTCATCGACACGAAGTTCAACGGCTGGATTGAGGCTCTCTATGTCGATGAGACCGGCCAGTACGTCGAGAAAGGCGACCGCCTGTTTGACGTGTATTCCCCGGAGCTCTACGCCGCCCAGGAGGAGTTCCTGGCGGCGGTCCGCAATCTCCCACTCATGGAAGGGAGCGACTTTCTTTTTGCGCGCGAGGAGGCTGCCAAGCTCGTGCAGGCCGCCCGCACCAAGCTCATGTACATGGACGTCTCGGACGAGCAAATCGAGGCTCTGCGCCGAACGGGCGAGGTCGAAAAGGCCATCGCCATCCATTCTCCGGCGAGGGGCATAGTCACGGATAAGATGGTCCTGCAGGGCATGTACGTCAAACCGGGAATGCGTCTCTACACCATCGCCGACCTCTCGCGGGTTTGGGTATATGTCGACGTGTACGAGTACCAGCTCCCGTGGATTTCCGCCGGGCAGACGGCCTCCATGACCCTGCCCTACGTCCCCGGACGAACGTTCATCGGAAAGGTCGTCTACATCTACCCCTACGTCGAGAGACAGACCCGTGTCATCAAGGTTCGGCTCGAATTCGAGAACCTCGACATGGCCCTCAAACCCGGAATGTTCACAAACATCAGGCTGGAATCAACGCTCCAGGGAGACGCCCTGCTCATCCCGCGCGAAGCGTACATCGACTCGGGCACCCGGCAGGTGGCGTTCGTCGACCTGGGTAACGGCAA
>CBDUZY010000589.1:0-2249 GCA_965371825.1 uncultured bacterium | reverse complement strand
AGCCAGTGATCGAACCAACGCAAGTACAGTCGCTGCAGGTCCATGATCGCCTCGGTCCCGAAGTCTCGGTCGCCGATCATCCGCTGCGGTTCCGGCGTGTGCCCCCAGGGTCCAAGCACCAGCTTCTGATGCGGGTGTCCGTGCGACGCCATCCTCAGATAGTTGAGCTTGCTGCCGATACCGTCTCCGTCGAACCAGCCGGATTGATGAAAGACCGGAATCCGCACCGCGTCGAGCCGGTCCAGGAAGTTGGCCCGTTCCCAGTACGAGTCGTTGCTCGGGTGTTCGATCCACCTGCGCCAGTATGGGTTCTCTTTGCCGAGAACGGACTTGTCCAAGTCGATCACCGGCAGCGTCCGCAGGAGCTTGTGGTATTTCTTGTCGCCGATCTTGCTCATTGCCGCGCCGGAGATGTCCGCCGTCGCCTCCGTCTCCAGAATGTCCGCCCACCAGATCGCCCCGAGCAGAAAGAACGAGCCGTACTCGTAGGGAATGTTGTAGAACGGATCAGGCGGGGCGACGTTGGGGATGATCGTAACCAGGTGAGGCGGGCGGGCGCTCGCCGCCCACCACTGCACCCATCCCAGGTACGAGGCCCCGATCATGCCGACCTTCCCGTTCGACCAGGGTTGTTTGGCAAGCCATTCGATCGTGTCGTAACCGTCCGCCGGTTCATTGACGAACGGTTCCCACGTTCCGCCCGACGCGAAGCGCCCGCGACAGTCCTGGACGGCTGCCGCGTATCCGCGCCGCGCGTAGAAGCGGGCCTGGAGTTCCGCCATCTCCTTCTTGTAAGGCGTCCTGACCAGGACCACGGGGAACGGGCCTTCCGCGTCGGGAAGGTAGATGTCGGTTGACAGCTCGACGCCGTCGCGCATCGCAACACCGACGCCTCTTCTTTCCTTGACTTCGAAAGCAGCCAGTGACAGCAGGGGGTCACTCTCCTCGGACGTGCGGAGCTTGTCGTACCCCTCGCGAACGTATGCGGCGTGCTGGGCGGGCACGTCGGCGAGGTAGAGCTTGCCCGAGTCATCGACCCAGATGATGACGTCGACGCCGGGAACGCCGTACGTGTACCGTGTGAACGTCTGGTCCATCCCACCGATGCTTCGCTTGACCTTGTCTCGGTACTCGAGCGAAGCATCCATCACCACACGCGGCACGATAAACATGGGGAAGGATTGCTTGCCGCCTTTGACCTTGTCGTAGGCCAAAACGCACTGGCTCATCAGTGCCGGGGTCAGGTTCTCGAACAGCACGGTCCCCGGTTTTAGCGTGACGGTCTCCGTTTTCCCTTTGTGCGTAATCCGTGCCAGATCGCCCTCGCGTTCCACGGAAACGGGTCCGAGAGGCGTATCCATGGACATGGTCGTCCACAGTCCATTCTCACCTGCCGGAATCTTCAACGTGGTCTCGACGCTTTGCCCGGCCATGCTCAGCGTTGCGTTGCTCGTGAACGTGCCATCCGTTTCCCAGGTGAAACTTATGGTCGCCAGACGGGTTTCGTTCTGGTACAGGTAGAACACGCCCTCATCGCTGAATCCCGACAAAGGCGCCGGCAGGCCGCCAGCCTCCGCCGGGTCGGTGGGCGCCTTCGCTCCCTCCTGTTCGGCGATTGCTGCCGTCCCGGCGGTCTCCAAACGCTCGAGCTCAAACCGTACCGTCCGGCCCGACTGCGTGAAGTCACCGGTGATCTTCCGCCCATCTTCGGAAAACTCGCCGCTGAACTTCGGATCACCGGGCACACCGAGCATGTCGAAGGCGACCTTCGTGCCTTCTACTCTGATGTTCGTGACCGGCAGGTCCGTCGCGTTCTGCACGGGGATGGAGACCTTGCCTTTCCACACATCACCCGCCTTCTCGAAATCGATCTCGATAGCGATCTTCCCCTCCGGCGGTTCGATCGCCCCCCTCCAAGGACCCGCCAGGTCGTGCGTATTCCCGCCAAGTGTCACGACGGGTGAGAGCACCAAGCCAAGACACCAGACAGCCGCGAACGAGATCCGCTTCATTCTCCCGAATTCTCCGAACATGTTCTTTCTCCTGGTCGGTTTGGTAACAGCACGCCGCGCCTGCACGAAGAAGAGCGTAACGACGCAAACACGCACTCTAAAGTCGTCGAGCGTTCGCTCCGCGCGAACGGATGGGGCGACTCCGGCGGGCTCGACGGGGGCGTAACGCCGCGCCGCCGTGCGATCTCCCTTCCCATATAGCAAGTTTCGCGTATTGGCCCTGGATATTTCACCGGC
>CBDUZY010000588.1:0-2260 GCA_965371825.1 uncultured bacterium | reverse complement strand
CAGCGGAAACTGAGGATCGCCGCGCCGACCAGGCATCCACGGCAACCGGGGCGCCGGTGTCCAGCGTGATTCCCTTCCTCGAAGTCGAACCACTGCCCGACTTCGAGCAGTGGGGCCCGGTCGAGGTCGAGCCCCTGCGCTCGATCCGTCGAAAGGTCGCCAGGAAGATGGTCACATCCATGATCCTAGCCCCGCACGTCGCTCAGATGGACGAGGCCGACGTCACGGAACTCGAGGAGCTTCGCAGGCGAGAGAAGCAGCGGCGTGTCGATCAGCCCGGCGGGAAGATGACCATCCTGGCGTTCGTGGTCAAGGCCGTGACGGCCGGGCTGAAGGCCTCGCCCTCGTTCAACGCCAGCCTCGATCCAATCGGCGAGCGAATCATCTACAAGAAGTACTACAACGTCGGCGTCGCCGTGGACACCGACCGCGGACTGATCGTCCCTGTAATCCGAGACACCGACCGCAAGAGCATCCTCGAGATCTCAGCCGAGATTGAGGAATTGGCCGCAAGAGCTCGCGACGGTGAGCTGTCGGTGGACGACTTGCGCGGGGGAACCTTCACGATCACCAACGTTGGGGCTCTCGGTGGTACCGGGATGGTTCCGACCATAAACTACCCGGAGGTCGCGATACTCGGCATGTCGCGCATGCAGGAGAAACCGGTCGTCGTCGACGGTGAGATCGTCATTCGTAAGATGCTGCCGGTGACGCTCGCTTTCGATCATCGCGTCGCCGACGGCGCGGATGCGGCGCGTTTCGCAAACGAGATTGTGCGCCGGTTGTCCGACCCCGTCAGGCTGCTGGTTGAAGCGTAGTCGTCGGCGTCGAACTAACTGCGGTTGACCGCAGGAGATGTCAACATGGTTGTAGGGAGCTTACGCCAGGAAACCGAGGTCGCCGTGATCGGCGGTGGGCCGGGCGGCTATGTCGCCGCACTGCGTGCAGCCGACCTTGGGAAGGAAGTGGTCCTGATCGAGGAGCGAAAGCGACTCGGCGGGACCTGCCTGCTCGAAGGCTGCATTCCGTCCAAGGCTTTGATCACGATCGTCGAGCTGGCCTCCGCCGCTCGCGAAGCCGCCAAGGCCGGGCTGAAGTTCGAGAACCTGACCATAGACCCCGTTGCCTTGCGCCAGTGGACCGAGTCCATCGTCGACGGCCTCACCGAAGGGATAAGCGGCCTGCTGGAGCGGCGCGGCGTCGAAGTCATCCACGGACGGGCAAAGTTCGACGGCCCCAATTCTCTGCTGATCGAGAGCTCCGACACGGCCGGCGTTGATTTCCGCGAGTGCATCATCGCGACCGGATCGCGAATAAACGAGTTGCCACCCGCGTACAACCTGCCGGTGTGGTCGTCGGCTGAAGCGCTGAAGATCCCCGAGGTGCCCGAGCGATTGCTCGTTGTCGGCGGTGGATACATCGGATTGGAAATGGGACTGGTCTACGCCGGCCTGGGTTCAAGGGTAACGATGGTCGAGTTCTTGCCGAGGCTCCTGGCCGGGGCGGACTCAGACCTCGTCGATGTGGTTGTGAGAAACTGCGAGAAGAAGTTCGAGTCCATCCTGGTCGACTCCAAAGTCGTAGGTATAGAGAAGACTTCATCCGGCTTTGCAGTTTCGATCGAGCACGAGGGCAAGACTACAAAAGACGAATTCAATCAGGTTCTCGCCGCCATCGGACGCAAGCCCAACACCGAGAACCTCGGCCTTGACGTCCTGGGAATAACGCCGAACGCCCAGGGTCTGCTCGAGGTTACCTCGGCGGGGCGCACCGCGGCTGGGCACATATACGCCATCGGGGACGTCACTCCGGGGCCCGCGCTGGCCCACAAAGCAACTCGCGAGGCCAAGGTCGTCGCCGAGGTGATCGCCGGCAAGCCGTCCGCGTTCGACAATCAAGCTGTCCCCGCCGTGGTCTTCACCGACCCGGAGTTGGCCTGGACGGGCCTGACTGAACGCGAGGCCAAGGAGCAAGGCATCGAAGTCAACATCGGGAGGTTCCCGCTCTCAGCTTTGGGTCGAGCGCGAACCATGGGTCGAACCGACGGTTTGGTGAAGATCATTTCCGAACCTGAGACAGGCCTCGTGCTGGGCGTCGGCATGGTCGGCCCGCATGCATCCGAGCTCATCGCCGAGGGTACGCTCGCTCTCGAGATGGGAGCGTTTCTAGAGGACCTCATGGTGACCATTCACCCGCACCCGACGCTTTCCGAAGCCATAATGGAGGCGACCGAAGTAGCGGCCGGGACGGCTGTACACGT
>CBDUZY010000587.1:0-2263 GCA_965371825.1 uncultured bacterium | reverse complement strand
CGGCGATGGCACCCCTGTCATCGTCGGAGTTGCCGATCTCGCAGAGGCTGGACCGAACCAAGCGTCGTGGGTGTCGCGTCCGCGGTACATCAAGCAGATCAAAGCCAGTAAGGCGGGCGTTGTCCTCGTTCCGGCAGACTTCCCAGCCTCGCCGATGCCCGCGATTCTCTGCGACCACGTCGACCGGTCGATCGCGAAGCTCCTGGCGGCGTTCGCCCCTCCAGTCTCGCAGCCGGACCCAGGGGTCCACCCCACAGCCGTGATCCATCCAACGGCCCGGATCGGAGCAGATCCGTCGATCGGCCCCCATGTCGTAATCGATGCCGACGCGCAGGTGGGGGCGTCCTGCACACTCCACGCGGGCGTGTTCATCGGCCGAGACACGACCGTCGGCGACAACTGCCTGCTCTGGCCGAACGTGGTCATACGTGACGGATGTACCGTCGGGAATGGCGTCACAGTCCACGCCAACGCTGTAATCGGAGCGGACGGGTTCGGCTTCTACTTTGACGAAGGCAGACACTGCAAGGTCCCGCACATCGGCGGCGTGATCATAGAGGACGGAGTCGAAATCGGAGCCTGTAGCTGCATAGACCGCTCCAAGTTCGGCAACACTGTGATCGGCCGGGGCACCAAAATTGATAATCTGGTCCAGGTTGGCCATAATGTCCTGGTTGGCAGCAATTGCGTATTCGCCGGGCAGTCCGGCGTAGCTGGGAGTGTGCGCATTGGTGCCGGAAGTATGTTCGGCGGACAAGCGGGCGTGATCGATAATCTGTCGATCGGGAGCGGCGCTCAGTTCGGTGCGGGCTGCCTCGTAACCAAGGATTTCCCTGAGGGCATCACCGCGACCGGCTCCCCGGCACAGGAACTCTCGCACGAGTTGAGGTCGCAGGCCATATACAGACGTCTGCCGGACCTTGGGGCCAAGATCAGGGATCTGATCGCTCGGGTGGAACGGCTTGAAACGGCAGCAGACGATAACCCGTGAAGTGGAATTCGAGGGGCGCGGCCTCTTTACCGGCGAACCCGTCACTATGCGCATGCGCCCCGGCGAAGCGGACACGGGCATCTGGTTCGTCCGGACCGACCAATCTCCGCCGGTCCGTGTAGCCGCCCTTGTCGAAAACGTTGCCAAACGCGCCCGGCGGACATCTCTTCGCAACGGCACTGTGACCATTGAAACCGTCGAGCACTGTCTAAGCGCCTGCGCCGGGCTCGGCATCGACAACCTCCAGATCGAGCTCGACGCCAACGAGCTTCCGGGGATGGACGGCAGCAGCCTCGCGTTCGTCGAGCGATTGAGGTCGGCGGGCACGGAAGAACAGGACCGCCCACGTGAGCCGCACGTGGTGGCGGAGGTCGTTCGCGTCGTGGACGGCGATTCGGAGCTGATCGCGTTACCGCCACTCGATCCGGAGTCCGAGGTCTTGGAGATCACCTACGATCTCGACTACGGCTCAGAAAGTCCGATCGGAAGACAGAGCTACCGCGTAACGATCTCACCGGAGAGCTTCGAGGCGAACATCGCCCCCGCCCGTACGTTCTTGCTCGAGCGCGAGGCGTCGGAACTGCGCGAGGGCGGTCTGGGGATGCACCTCACTCATCAGGATATTGTCGTCTTCGGGGAGAACGGCCCGATTGACAATCGTTTGCGATTCCCGGACGAGTGCGTTCGGCACAAGATACTGGATCTCATCGGCGACCTGGTCCTCCTGGGTCATCCCCTTGTGGGCCGGATCCACGCCCGCAGAAGCGGACACACGCTCAACCATGCGCTCGTGCGAGCGCTGGGGGAGAAGTTCCGGGCGCGGGAGCGGGAGGCCTTTCTCAGACGCGAGCCCCAGATCGACATACATCGCGTGCAGCGGATTCTGCCGCACCGATACCCGTTCTTGATGGTCGATCGGATCATCGAGATTGAGGGCACGTCGCGCGTGGTGGGTTTGAAAAACGTCACGATCAACGAAGCGTTCTTCCAGGGACACTACCCTGGAGAGCCCATTATGCCGGGGGTCTTGATCATCGAGGCCCTGGCCCAGATCGGGGGTGTCCTTCTGAGTCAGGAGTTGGAACACAAGGGAAAGGTCGCGGTGTTGCTCAGTTTGGATAAGGTCAAGTTTCGCCGTGCGGTGAGACCGGGCGATCAATTGATCCTGGAAGCGGAAACCATCCGCGTCCGCTCGAGCACCGGGCACATAAAGGGGCGGGCCCTCGTCAGTGGCGAAGTGGCCGCGGAGGCGGAGATCAAGTTCATCCTTAC
>CBDUZY010000586.1:0-2275 GCA_965371825.1 uncultured bacterium | reverse complement strand
GCTGAATGTCCGTCAGGGGCACCTTGACGGCCAGTAGACCGGCGGCGATCGAGCCGATCGCCAGCCCGACGACGATCCATGTCCACGATACGATCCCCGCGGCCATGACCGTCGCCAACACGGCCACAAACATCCCCAGCGCCCCCATCTGCATTCCGCGGACGGCGGTGCGCGGGTGCGTAAGTCCCTTGAGTCCGAGAATGAACAGGGCGGATGCCAGCAAGTACGCCAGATTGCGGATAGTCTCGGTGTGCAATTCGCTCACAACTCAGCCCTTCTTACGGAACATATCCAACATGCGATGCGAGACCAGGAACCCGCCGACCACGTTTACCGTCGCTAGAATAACCGCGATGAAGCCCAGGGCGGTCGACAAGAACCCTTCGCCCGCCCCGGCCGCGATCAGAGCGCCCACAACCGTTATTCCCGAGATGGCGTTCGAGCCCGACATGAGCGGTGTGTGCAGCGTCGGCGGAACCTTCGTGATGACCTCAAAGCCGACGAAGATGGCGAGAACGAACACCGTAAGCAACATGACCAGTAGAGTTCCGTCGCTTGTCGCGCCCTGAGCCAGTAACATCGCATCATCCATCGTCTCTACTCTCCTCTGTAATGGGAGCCTTCTCGGGAAGACCGAGCAACTCCCGCACACGCGGATGCACTACCTCGCCACGATGAGTCAACAGCATCTCTCGCGTGATCTCGTCCTCGAGATTCATCTCCAGTTTCCCATCCTTCGCGAGGTGCAACAGCAAGGTCATGATGTTACGCGAGTACATCTGGCTCGCATGGTAGGGAACCGTCGACGGGAGGTTCGTCGGTCCGAGGATGGTCACCCCGTGTTCGTTGACCGTGTCGTCGGCCCGGGTGAGTTCGCAGTTGCCGCCGCGCTCGGCGGCGAGATCGACGATCACCGATCCGGGGGACATCCCGTTGACCATATCCGTAGTTATCAGGAGCGGGGCCTTCTTGCCGGGTACCGCCGCCGTGGTGATTACGACGTCGCTTTCCGCCACTACCTTGCCCAGAAGCTCGCGCTGTTCGCGGTAGAACTCCTCGGTCATGGCTTTGGCATAACCACCCTTGCCCTCAGTCTGCCCGGCGTCGAGCGCCATCTCCACGAACCTTGCACCAAGGCTCTCGACCTGCTCCTTGACGGCCGGCCGAATGTCGTACGCGCTGACAACCGCGCCCAGGCGTCGGGCGGTGGCGATGGCTTGCAGCCCCGCAACACCGGCACCAACCACGAGTACCTTCGCAGCCCTGACCGTGCCCGCCGCGGTCATGAACATCGGAAACATCTTCGGAAGCGACTGGGCTGCCAACAGAACCGCCTTGTATCCCGCGACGGTCGCCATGGACGACAACGCATCCATGCTTTGCGCCCGCGTGATTCGCGGCAGAAGCTCCATTGCGAAGCTCGTCACTTCCTTCGCCGCGGCTTCCCGAACCGCGTCGGGGGCGGACAGCGGATCAGCGAAGCCGATGACCGCCTGACCGGACCGCATCAACTCGAGATCCGCCGCGCCTGAGTCGGCGCTTGCCCCGAGCGATCGCACCTGCGCGATGAGGTCGGCCTGGGCGAAGACCGCGGATCGGTCATCGACCAGCTTTGCCCCTTTTTCCTCGTAGCCGGAGTCTGCGATCGCCGCCGCGTCTCCGGCTCCTCGCTGAACGATGACCTCGATCCCCTGCTTGGCGAGCTTCGAAGCAACGTCGGGAATCAGTGCCACGCGCCGTTCACCGGGAGAGGTTTCCCTGCACACTCCGACAATCATGTCATTAATCCCATGCTGTTCAGTAACCGAGGTTCAATCGTCCGGAGGAAGGTGTAGCACCGGTTTACATCCGGTGCAAACTCGGGTTGAAACCCCGTGCACACCTTTTGCAGCGGGTTGCTAAGTCTCAGCGACCAGCGTCAAGTCGTCATTCCTTAAGCGAGAAACTGTCCTTATCCACGCCGCACACCGGACAAACCCAGTCGTCCGGGATATCCTCGAACACCGTACCAGGCTCGATCCCACCGTCGGGATCACCCTTTTCCGGATCGTATGTGTAGCCGCATTCGTCGCAGACGTACTCTTTCATCTTGTCTCTTTCTTCAACGCTGTGCCGGCTTACCGCGAGCTGATGCGTCCGTACCGGTCAGTCTACGGTCCCAATCGTGCACGGTCACCCACGTCACGACCTCACACCTGGTGACATGCCACGATTCTGACGCCCATCAGTATCAGAATGCAGCCGCCGATTGCATCCGCAGCGCGCTCCCATCGAT
>CBDUZY010000585.1:0-2280 GCA_965371825.1 uncultured bacterium | reverse complement strand
GCCGTTCGGGGTCATCCGGTCGCAGGTCGTTTTGCGCTGCTCCTCCGGTATCGGCCCGCCGCACTCGGGACAGATGCCGCTCACGTTGCCGGTGAGGTCGTAGTCGCAGTCCTGGCAGTGGCCGGGCCGAGCACGCTCGGGGACAAAGATCAGACCCATCAGGAGCGCAATCACGAACCCAGGCCAGAAGACCATTGGGCCGTAGACTGCGCCGTACCACTGCACAGCGGAAACCGGCTCACTTGTCGACGGGCCAGCGTTCAGTGCGGCGAAGGTGATCCATGCACTAACAAGGAAACCCACGGCGAGAGCCACCCGAACCCAACGTCGCACGGCCGAATAACCAACCAATAAGAAACCCAAAGGCAGTACCAGGAAGAGGTAGATAAAGAGCAAATCGGTCAGGATCTGCCGGTTGTACATTGCGTAATTCACGGTCGGAATCAGCAGAGGCCCGAGTGCTATCAGACAAAGGCCACATTTGCGGGGACGCGACCGAAACCCTCGCCGACGCATCCCTGAGAGCTGATGTTCGCGATCGCCTTCCGCCCTCATTGGTCGGTCAACGCTCCGTCCAAGTCGGCCCCGCACTCCGGACACACGCCCGACACGTTGCCCGTCAGATTATACCCGCACGCCACGCACTCGCCGCGCTTGCGCCTTCGCCGTTTGCGCCTACGCCGTAGCGGACCGCGGATGAAGGCGATGGTGGGGTAGGCGGCGAAGAGGATGAAGGGCGCCCACAGCGTGAGTTCCATGAGGAGCTGTTGTCCAACTCGACGAAAACTCGGCAGTGCCAGCGTCCTCCTGAGCTTCTTCGACAGGGATAACTCCCAGCGAGGAGGGCGACTGCGCCAACCTGGTCGACCCCCGGGACAAGAGTAGTAAATCGACGATTCATCCACCGCCCGCGAAGCCACACCTAGTCCGCCAACGTCGATGCATACCACAACGCACGCACCGTCGGGCGGCTTGAACTCGCGGTACCATGTGTAATTCCACGAAACCGCAATGAGTGCGAGAGTCCCCACCGCCCCCAGCGTCAGCCCCACGATGACGGCTTTGCGAATCACGAGGGCTTAATCTCCGTACCACACTCCGGGCACACGCCGCTCACGTTGCCGGTGAGGTTGTACTCGCAAGTTCGGCAATGGCCGGGTTTCACGCGATCCCGACGCCATGCGATAAGCGTAGGGAATCCGAACATCAGCAGCAAAAACCAAAACGGCAGGTCGAACCACCAATCCGGCCCTATCTGGGAACCGTCCGGGAGAAACTCCTTGGACCAAACGACGTATGGTAAGGCGTGCATGTTGTTCAGAGGCTCTTCCATCCACCTGACTTCGGCTGGGCGACGGGGCGCGATCGGGTATCGAAGATACCGCACGCCTCCGGCGCTGACCACGACATGGTTTGGATAGAGGCGAATGAACACTCCGCCGGCGTAGGTGCCGACCCAAGTCACCAGAAGCAGGATGCACAGCGTCAAGCCGACCCACTTGATAATCCGACGTAATCCCGACCGGCTCGTACTCATCGCGGCGTCCCACATTCCGGGCACACTCCCGACACGTTCCCCGTCAGAGTGTACCCGCACGCCACGCACTCGCCGCGCGTGCGCCTACGCCACCGCCTCACCGGACCACGGATGAAGGCGATGGTGGGGTAAGCAGCGAAGAGAAGTAACGGCATCCACAATGGGATGGTTAGCGAAAGTGAGCGAGCCCCGTGGTGTTCGGATGTCGGTAACGGGGATCTGATGTAATTAGGAAAGCCGCTGGTCGTCGTCGTCACTACGCGAGACACATACGAAACGCTGAAGCCGAGCCCATCGACTTCCCACTTGGCCCCAACACCTACCAAGGGTGTCGGGATGTTGTGCAGGTCATATGAAAACCGGAATCGCCCAGGGTGGAGCTGCCAACTCCATGCATAACCACCTTTGAATCCCGGAGGTCGCTCTGGAAACTCAACGGGACAGTCGAAGTGATATCCGGTTGGCCAGCGATAGCTACCGAACCACAGACCCAGGTTGGCGGCGGCCACCAGTGTCAGCACCACGATGACGGCTTTGCGGATCATGTCAGATCACGGTTTCGACGTTTTGACGTTTTGACTTTTTGACGTTTCAGCCGCTCCCTCGCGGTCGCGGTACTGATCTCGTTTCGACGTTTCAGCCGCTCCCTAACGGTCGCGGTTCTGATCGGCGTTCCGGCGCGCCGTTGGCGTGCTCGAGTTCGGCGCCCCAGTCCTGGTCTCGGACTGCTTTTGTGATCCGCT
>CBDUZY010000584.1:0-2282 GCA_965371825.1 uncultured bacterium | reverse complement strand
CCTCGAGGCCGGGATGATCTGCATCCGCATGGGAATCCAGTCCGGGAGTCGTCGCGTTCTCGACTTCTATAAACGCCCCACACCGCCGCAGAGGATCCTCGCCGCCGCCGAGGTTCTGGCAGACTACCGGAAGTTCCTGATCCCGCCCGCGTACGACCTCATCTTGGACAACCCCATCGAAACCCGCGAGGACGTCCTCGACACTCTCGAACTGCTTTACAGGATCCCGAGACCGCTCACGCTGAACCTATACTCACTGAGGCTACAGCCAAACACCGCGATCATGGACCAGTTCAAAGAGCTGGAGATTCGGCCGGAGCAACTGGCCGACAAGACTTACAAGAACCACCGCCCGACATTCGCGAATTGCCTTATCGTGCTTCTGGCACTCATCAGGCCGCCTCGGACAGTGTTTGACCGCCTGCTTCGCCACGTACGAGGAGTCGCCGAAGGGCAACGCATGTACCCGTGGCTGTTCTTCCTGTTACATGTGCTGTACGTAGGTAAGCGCGGATTCCAGCATCTTCGGTTCATGGAGCTGTCGCGGTTGCCGGGACGCACGACCTGGATGCTCTGGCGTCTCGGGATCGTCGGCTTTTGGCACCGCCATCTAATGCCGCACTTCCGACGTGACGGGTCGTCCGCGACGACGGAACGACCGCGCCGTGAGGAGCCCGCGTTCTCCCTACCGATCTTGGACGGCGGTTCCGCCGCAGCGAATGCCACGTAGGGCTGCGCGACTACTCCGAATCGTCCGCGACGCTGCGGAACACGGGTCTCGAAGCTGAACCGTGTCGAGCGTACGACCGATAAACATGTCGGCGAAAGCCGTAGCCGCAAATACGATGGACCAGACACGCAACATCCTCAACTCATCCGCGCCGCCGCGTTGGCGCCCGGCATCGCTTTTGATCTTGTGCGGCGTGACCGTTGGCGCCCTCGGTCTCAGGCTATACCGCCTCGACGCCGAGAGCCTCTGGATGGATGAGCTGTTGCATGTGCAGATGTTCTATCTGCCGATTCCGGATCTGGTGAGCAGGGCTGCCGTTGCGACCCAGCCACCACTGGACAACCTCGTCGGAGCCGTCCTGGCACGGCTGGGACTCGCCGGCAGCGACTGGTGGGTACGGATTCCGCCTGTTCTGTACGGCACGGCAAGCGTCCTTCTGCTCGGGTGGTGGGTCGGGCGCCTCGCGGGGGCGACGGCCGGGATCACCACGGCCGTGCTTCTTGCCGTCTGTCCGCTCCACGTCGTGATGTCGCAGGAGGTTCGACCATACGCAATTCTGTTCGCACTCGCTCTCGCGACGCTCATCGCCTTCGACCGGGCGAGGTCGCGTGGGAGCAGGAGATCGTGGGTGCTGTTCGGTGTCGTCCTGTACCTCTTCCTGATGACACGGTGGGTCGCACCTCACTGCATTGTCGCCGGGCTGGTCGTGTACGCGCTCGGAGCATTCATGCTCAGCCGGAAACTGATGGACAGCGCCAAGCGGCAAGCGGAGGTGTTGGCCTTTCGGCGCACGGTCACCGTGATGGGAATCGCGTATGTGCTCTATGCCCCCTTCTTCTTCTTCGTACTGTACGGCTCCCCGCAGGCGCTTAACGCGGCCACAACCGATCAGCTAGGCCGGGCGTGCGCCCTACTCCTCGAAGCCTACAAGGCTGTCTTCTCCGGATACTCGGCCCGGACTCTGTTTGCTTCGCTTCCGGCATCGCCGTGGTTCATCGTGGTGGTAACCATGCTCGCCCTAACCGGGCTCGGCGTGCTGCTAATGCGAATGTGTCGGCAGCGCGACCGAGCGGTCAGCCTTCTATTAGTGGCGATGCTACCGTTCCCGTTTCTTTACACGCTTCTTTACGTGAATTTCACGACGGCCATACCCAAGCCGCAGTATCTGTTGTTGAGCGCCGTACCGCTCATGGCGTGCATTGCCGTCGCGATCGAAGTCATACGGCGCAAGCTCGAACCGACGGGGAGCGTCGTTTCCTGGACCGCTTTCGCTGTCCTGCTCGGCATTGTCGCCGGCCCCATGACCAGCACTTCGATTGCGAGCCTGAAGACAACAGATAAGCGGGATTGGCGCGGGGCTTTGAACTACGTGAGAGACCACTCGACGCCCGGCGACGCTGCGGTTTCCGTCGCCTCGGACGTCGTCCCGCCGACATACACTCCGATCGTCTTCGGGCGGGACCGCTACGGGCCGCCCTCGGTGAGGTTTCTCCCGATCCACATGAACATGCCGCTTAACGTATTCGAGGAGTCGCCTTGGACGGCGGCGGAC
>CBDUZY010000583.1:0-2292 GCA_965371825.1 uncultured bacterium | reverse complement strand
AGAGTGGTAAGAAGCAGGTTCACTCTTTGTGTTTCCTACGAAGCGAATCCTCTACCAAACCGCCGCCCCAGTCCCACTGAAGCCTCGGCTCGGTGTCTCGCTTATCTCCACATCACCAACAGAACGATCAGCGCCACACCCGCGACCATGCTCAATCCGTAGCTCTGCAACAGGCCCGATTGAAGCACGCGCAGCAGGTAGCCGATACCGCGCGGAACGGCTGTCACGAACCAGATCAGACCGTCGATCAAATAGTCGTCCAGTCCCACACACACGCGGCCGGTAGTGCGTGTAGGCTCCACAATCGTCGCGTCGTACAACTCATCGACGTAGTACTTGTTCCAAAGAGCGTCGTGGGCGCCCTCGGCTGAGGCCTTCACCAGCCCCGGAATCCAAGGCTGTTTCACGTACAGCACATACGCGATGAGAATAGCAATGATCGATATACCGCCGGAGAGCACCATCAATCCGTACTCGGACCAGAAACCCGCGTGCGCCGCCTCCGCGACGCCGTGCGCCGCCAAATGCGCCGGGTTCGCCGCAACGAACGTGTGCTCGAAGACAGGTGCCAGGAAGGCGTGGAAACCGACGCCGCTGTGCTCGACGGCCGCAATCCCGAAATAGCCCGCACCGATCGCGCCCAAACTGAGGATGAGCAGAGGCACCAGCATCCAGGGGCCGGACTCGTGCGGGCGGACACCCTCCGGCACCTTCAACGGTCCGTAGAACGCCAGAAATACCATTCGGAACGTGTAGAACGCCGTCAGGGCCGCCGTGATCAGAGCCAGAATCCCAAGGACCGGGTGGACGGTGAGGGCATGATGGATGATCTCGTCCTTGCTGAAGAACCCGCTAAAGAAGGGGAACCCGGCCAGGGCGAGCGATCCCATCAAGAACGTCATGAACGTTACGGGCAAGACCTTACGCAAGCCGCTGAAGTTGCGAATGTCGATGACCCCGCCCATCGCGTGCATCACGCTGCCGGCGCTGAGGAACAACAAGGCCTTGAAGAACGCGTGAGTGAACAGATGGAAGATAGCCGAGTCCGCCGCGTACACGCCGACTCCGAGGACCATGTAGCCCAATTGGCTGATTGTCGAGTAGGCGAGGATTCGCTTCATATCCGTTTGAGTCAGGGCGATTGTGGCCGCGAATATGGCCGTCATCGCTCCGATCGTCGCCACCACGGTCATCGCAAAAGGCGACGCGACGAAGATGGCCCCGCATCGAGCGATCATGTAAACGCCGGCTGTCACCATCGTGGCCGCGTGGATCAGGGCGGACACCGGCGACGGACCCTCCATGGCGTCTGGAAGCCAAACGTGCAACGGCAACTGGGCGCTCTTTCCGCAAGCCCCGCAGAGGAGCAGTAGCGCGATCGCGGTGATCACACCCTCACCGAGCGGAGCACCGGCGGCGTCCAGTCCTTGACGCGCCATCTCGAACACGGGTTCGTACTCGAGCGTGCCAAACGTAAAGTAGATCAGCAAAATGCCGAGCCCGAAGCCGAAATCGCCCACGCGGTTGACGAGGAACGCCTTCTTGGCGGCGGCGGCTGCGGCCGGGCGTTTGTAATAGAACCCGATCAGCAGGTAGCTGCACAGGCCCACCGCCTCCCAACCCACGTACAAGAGCAGGAAGTTCCCCCCCAAAACCAGCACGCACATCGAGAAGACGAACAACGCGAGGAAGGCGAAGAACCGCTCGTAGCCGCGCTCCGGCTTGCCGTGCTCACGCATGTAGTCGCGCGAATAGATGACCACGAGCAGCGACACGCCCGTAACCGTAATCAGCATTATCGCGGTAAGCGGGTCGATCAGGAACTCGAATGCGAATGAGGAGTTCGTGCCGTTGGTGATCCAGTCATATACCGGGATCACCGCGGTCTCCAGCCCGGCCGGCGCGTCACTGACGTAGCGGATTAACATCAGAGCCGCGACGAACGCCGCCGCGACGCCTATGATCGCCGGCCAGTGACTGTGACTCCGCAACAAGCGCGGACCGAATGCGCCGGCAATGATCGCCCCCGCCAGCGGTGCCAGCAGAATCACCAAACCTAGTGTTTGCAGTAGCTCAACCGACATAGCATCTCGACATAGGCACTACCGAGCCGCAGGCGGAATGGAATCCCGACTTGTCGGGAGCCTGCGCGATGTCTCGGAGTTGTCCCTTCGCCCCTCGGGCGGCGCCTGACCGCTCCTTGATCCGCATGCGGCGGACGGTACGGATCAACATTCCGCATTCCGCATTCACCATTCAGCCTTCCCCATTCACCCTCATCCCCGCATAACC
>CBDUZY010000582.1:0-2293 GCA_965371825.1 uncultured bacterium | reverse complement strand
CCCCCAGCCCGCGGACTTGTCCCGCCGTCCGTTCAGTTCGGCGTGCGAGTGAGGCTCTTGTGGAGCGTCTCGAGCCAGAAGTCAGTCTTGATGAAGCCGTCGCCCCAGTCTGCGTACTTTTCGGGCACACCGGCTGCTTTTATCTCGTCGAGACTTCTCCCGGCTGCGACGGCGGACTTCACCAACTCCGCAGTCTCGACAAGCATCAGGTGATATGCCTCCAGGTCGGGGCGCGTCGATAACAGACGTGACTTCCCGCGTCGCGGAACGGACGCGAATAGTCAATTACTGAGGAACGCAAAAGATCTCGCTGCAACGGGTCGCTTCGATCCAGTGGAGGCCGGGGGCCGCACAATCGCGCTCGAGGACTTCATCTGAGCACCAACCGAGCGCTGTATTGCAGCAGGCACCGCGGGGGATGCAGGCCACGCTACCGCAGGTCATCCACTTGAACCACAATCGGCGCGAGCCTTGGCAATCGATCTCCAGCACGCCGTCCTCGCACTCGCCGGCGAATGTGTCGCAGCATGCCCCCCGCGCGTCACAGTCCACGATGATGCAGCAGTCTCCCCGGAAGGTCCATTCGTAACGCGGTTCGGGGCAGTCCTCGTGTGCGACGTCGTCCCTGCACACGCCCGCGAACTTGTCGCAACAGGCACCGAGGTCAACGGTCCCCGCAACCGTGGGCGCGACGAGTGGACCGGAGGGACAAACATCAACGAGGTTGGCGCCCGCCCACACCTCGTACCCGGCTCCGTTTAGGAGATCGATTCCGGAGAGAATATCAAGAGGACTGCAACGGTTACTGCGGTCGACGTCGCACTGAAAGCTCTCCATGGGGGGTAAGTTAGACCTACCCTCTAGTGTCATAACCAGAGCCTCGATGTCCTGCGGCTCACTGGCCAGGCCCTGGTCCGAGTTCGCCGGCAGATTGCCAAGACACATCTCTCGTCCACTCTCCAGGTGACGCACGCATGTCCAATACTCGGGCGGTATGACCGAATCCCAGACCAAACGTAGCGTGTTACCACCCACATCCATGACATTTGTAACCGCCGGCGCCACGCCGGCCGGCACCAGGCGCGTGGAGAATGAGGACGCGCCCAGGCCCGCTGGACTACCGTCGAAAGTGATGTCGATCGAGCTCCACCCGAGGTCGACACCCGCGCTGTTCGGATAATGGGGTATCCGGGCGTCGACCGCGCAGGTCTGAGGAAGGCTAAGGGTCGGGAGGATCGAGCAGGTCCCGACCTCAATAATCAGAGGCTCGGTCCCGGGATCGACCTTCACGGCCTCGGGTGAGCTCAAGTACGTATCCCCGCATACTTCGACCTCATACACGAAGGTACCGCAGGCGAACTCGGAAACCACGAGTATCACCGTTCCACCGTATCGCGGCTCCAGGGGATCAAGCACGCCTTCCTCATCGAGAATGTGGCCGAAGTAGAGGTAATTGTCGAGGAGAGTGACAGCTACGTCGGCGATCGTTGGGTACCCGCCGAGGATAAACTCGGGGTCGGCCACGATGATGTAGGCACCTAGCGAGGGGTTGTGCGCCGGGCCGTGGCAAAACCCGCTGCACAAGTAGCCCGAGGAGCACTCATTATCGGGACCACAAGGTACTTGCTCTAGTGGCGCTTCCCATCCCAAAGGCAGAACCATACCGTTGGCGCCGCTTGTCGCCCCTTCGCCGGCCAGGAGCCTGACGCTGTAGCTTCGCACGCCCGAAGGTAGATCATCCGCCCAGTTCGAGATGACGATCTCCGCCTCGATCGTGTCACCGGGTTCAGCCACGATCAGGCTTGTCGGTTCGATCGGGACTTCGTTGAGTTTGACCGCCACAAGCGAAACCGTCGGAATCCCCCACGCCGCACCGGCCTCCAAGACGCAGATCGCCCCGCATCCCATTGCCAGACGCGCAAAGCCCGTCCCCATGAGCTTGCCCCCCGTCGTCAGGTATCCAGATCCGCCGACTCGGCTGACACAACCTAGCCGGGCCACTGTAATCACTATAGGACCCGCATTCGCACCTATCCAACGCCGTGCGGACAACCCGGTAGATGCCTCGGAGTCGCGTAACGACACGCCTCGGAAACAGGCCGGCGTGCAAAACCGCCACGGGCGCCCTTCAAATGGGAATAGACGAACCGTCACGGTCGCGCTTAACGCCGGACCTACGATAATGAACAGCCCCGATCGAACCCAAAGCGACAGTATTTTACAGGACCATTCCGTTATCGGAGCGGAGATATGATCGAAAGTTGTGGATTTGAGGGATGAAAAAAGGCGGCGA
>CBDUZY010000581.1:0-2294 GCA_965371825.1 uncultured bacterium | reverse complement strand
CGAGGACGTCCCCAACGATAAACTGCGGCACAACCATGCTCTTGTGCGGACTTGTTGCTCGCTGTTGCATCTGTTCGTAGGAAGGAGTTGTTGTCATGGTGGAGAAGAAGTATCCGATCCCGACCGAGAATGCGAAGCAGGAAGTCATCGCAGAGATGAACGTAGTTCTGGCCTCGTTTTCCTTGGAGACGTTGGATGCGCTTCGGGCCGAGCTGTGCGCGAAGTGCCCGCAGCGCTCCCTCGATATGCTGCTGCGTCTGCGAGAATTCGGTTCCGAGGAAGGGAACTCATAGTCCAAGAGACACTGGCAACGGGCCATTTTCATGGTAGGCGGTACGCTGGCAAGAGTGGTTCGATCAATCCTCGTTGCACATCCGTCAACTCACGTCACTAATCCTTCTGCCGGCTGGACTTGGACGAGGCGGAGACACCGACCATTCGTACACCACGACATAGATCGCGTTCGTCGAAGCGCAGCACGCAGTAGCGGTCACCCTCACGCTGGGGCCACTTGGCAACATCATAGATGCGGGTCAGGCCGGCTCCGCGCCAGGTGCGCATGATGAGTGTTGGCTTGCCCAGATCTGTTTCCTGTTCGATAGCTTTGGCCGTCATGCCGAGGACCTTCGATTTGATCTGATCGCGCTGGATTGCGTCGGCCATGCCGTCGATGTCCTGCTGGGTCTTATACAGTGCGTTGATCGTGTTCCCTGCAACCTCGACCACATATCGCGAGCCTAAAGTCTCCTCGCCCGCCACGAGATAAACGAGCAGCTTCGCGTCACTGTTTACGTCACTGTAGGTGTCAAGGCGGTTGCCGAACATCGCGTCGGCCATCTCGGGGCCTTTGCCGATCAGCTCGGGCTCCCGGTCCTTGAGAGCGGCGTCGTCAATGGCCGCGCCGACCAACATAAGGGGTAACCTGACGGGATTGACGCGGCAGCCACAAGCGAACACCGAAAGCAGCGCGACCGCGCCGACTCTGTACAGTTGTCTCGACCTCATAATGGGTTCGCCTCCCTCCTACTCCGGTGGGAATCGCTCCAGCATCCGCCTTACCGCCTCGTTGATTCGTTCTCGCCTCGTCTTTGGGCTGTCTGCCTTGTTTATCTCGGCCCTGGCCGCTCCGCGCCAGATGAGCCTCTTTGCATCGGGAGTGACGAAGTCGAGGATCAGCGAACCTTCGTCGTAGTAGCGCGTGTAGGTTCGCGTTGCAGGGCCAGTGTCCCACGCCCGACTGTATCCTCGGCCCCAACCGGGACCGTATCCGTAATGTGAATCCATGGTCTCAACGCTCAGACGCCTCTCAATCGCGGCGTGGTAGCCGATTAGCAGGTCGGCTGATCCGTTGCTCACCCTTGCGTACCCCTTGGCGGCCATCTGGTCATCGACGGCGGCGTGGACGCGCGACTCCAATAGTGGGTTGTCGATTCCGGGTTGTCCGGTGGGCCTCTGCAGCCGCGATAACCAGGCGAAGGTCTTGAAACGTGAGAAGTCCTCGGAGGAATCGTAGTCAACACTCACCTCGATTGTAGAACATCCAGCAAACGATGTAATGAGAAGCATGCCAATCATCCTGTATGCAAGCTGCATCTGTCATACTCCTCTTAGATAGGGTTTCCCATTTGACCTTGGCGTCCGCGTTTCGGTCGTCAAGTAAACCCGCGTTTCTCGTTCGATTTCTCACCCTGGATGGCCACATCCTAGCGAGAACGTCGGTCCGCTTGTCGGGCGGGGCCGGAGGCCGACATTTCCCGTTATCGAACTTCAATCGGTCATCTACCGCGCCAGCCCTCACCACGAACGTACTGTATCACAGGGAGATACTACCATCGCTTTGCTCCGCAGGCCAGACAACCAGCAGGACGACGAAACCGATGATGAATGTTGCGAGCCTGCTCCTTGGCCGACAAAGCTACTGCCTTCGTGGTTCCGATCAGGACGACGAGGCTCTTGCGTGAGCCGCGATACTTCCCGGTCAACCCTTCGCTTAGTTTCCGGATTTCTCCGGCGTCAGGGTTACGTCCAACGTCTTGTCGCCACGACGGATCTTGATGGTGAACGCATCCGGCGAGCTGAGCACCTTACCCAATAGATCCATGGGCTCGCCGTCCACGTTCTGCCCGTTGATCGCGAGCATCACGTCATCTGCGAGCAGGCCCGCTCTCTGGGCGGGTGATTCCTCCTCCACGAAACTTATGCGCACCTCGTGTCCGTCGTTTTCGAGCCCAACACCCATGCGATAGGGCGGTCTGAAGTTGTGCTCGTCGTCGGGGGAACCGGCAATCTCTCGC
>CBDUZY010000580.1:0-2313 GCA_965371825.1 uncultured bacterium | reverse complement strand
AAGTGCATGACCATGGTCCGTTTCTTGAACGCGTCGACCAGTCGTTTGCGCACCCATCGTCGGAAAAGCGGAATGAGAAGGGCCAGGCCGAGAAGGTCGGTCAAGATGCCGGGGGTTACCAACACCAACCCTGCCGCGAGGATTAGTGCGCCGTCTACCATTGCCGCTGTGGGCATCACGCCGCGCTCGAGTTCCGCCTGAATCCGCGAGAGCGTTTTGAGCCCTTCACGCCGGGCAAGCCAGGCTCCTACCACTCCGGTTGCGATGACCAGGAGGATCGTAGGCCCCCAGCGAAACTGCTCGGCGATCCGGAGCAGGATCACGAGCTCGACGAAAGGGACGATCGTCAGCAAGAGGAATAGTCGAAGCAGCACTTCTCGGTTCTCACGCGCTGCAAGCTCGAGTGACCGCGGAACATGATCACACCGCTGCAGCAGGCCTTGGTCGCGCGCGAGCGTATCGCGGGCGGCGAAGCCCGTCCACTGCCGCCGAGATTGCTCAACGGGGCTCGATCGGTGTCCGATAAACCACTGAGTTATCGGCGGGCTTGTGCCGGCCGGCGGTAGGACTGCGCCAACACGGATCGAACACCGTGGCAGAAAGTGACTGCAAACGTGGACCCTCTACACCCGCAGCCCGGGCTGGAGGCACGGACATTCTGCTGGTCGGCTTGCTCTGCCTGGCTACCGCCGTGGTTTTTGGGAAGAGTATTACCCTTGACGGACTGCGCGATGTCGACTCGGCAGCCCATGCCATGGACGGCGTCTTGATCCATGACTGGGTCGCGGCGGGTCCTGCGGTGTGGCTGGATCCAATTGAGTTCGCCGAGCGGCAGTACGGCCACTATCCGACTCTCGGAATCGGTCGGCATTATCCACCGGGGTTTGCGATCGTGGAAGCGGCCTTTTTCGGGGTGTTGGGGATCTCCGCGGTAACGGCCAGGTTGTGCGTGCTGCTTTTCGGCGTCGCCGCGGCTGTGGGGACTTATGTGTTCGTTCGACCGCTTGCCGGGCGAATCGCGGCGACGTTTGCGGCGCTCATCTTGATCACGATGCCAGCGGCCACCGTGTGGGGTCGCCAGGTGATGTTGGAAGTGCCCACCGTCGCGGTTCTGGTCTGGGGCGCGGTCGCCCTGTCGTGGTACCTGCGCAGTCCGACAGGCTATCGCCTCGGCGTTTTGACGGTTGTGGCCTTGTCGGCGGTCGTCTTCAAACAGACGGGCGTCTTCCTGGTCTGTGCCATAGGTGCGACACTTTTCTTGCGGGCGATCTTCGGTCGGGCGAGGCTGAGCCACGGTGCCATTGCCGTTGCCGTCGCGGTCGGCACACTGGCACTGGTCGTTCTGTCGTTCGACGAGGCCTGTGCGAAGACGCTGTCCGGCTACGACGTGTTCGCGGATCGTTGGGGGTTTGGGGCGCTGACTTTCTACTTGGCGACTCTGCCGGAGCAGACGGGAACGATTGTGCTCATTCTCGCCGGTTTCGGGTTGCTGTTGAGCCGTCGACTTCCCGCCGCCGAGGCGATCTTTCTCGTCAGTTGGTTGGCGATCAGCTACGTGATGGTGATGTCGGCCAGCTTGAAAACACCAAGGTTCTTTTTCGTGGGGCTGTTCCCTCTGGCGGTGTGGGGCGGCCTTTGTATGAGCCGCGTGCTCACACTGCTTCCGGCGGGCCGACTCCGTCCGATCGTCTCCGCGACGGTAGCGCTGCTTTTCTGTGCGGTCGGGCTTGCCCATCCGGTGGGGCACGCGCCGGACTACGGAACCGTCGTTGCTGCCAACCGCGACAAGCTCCAGGATCAGGTTGTTCTGTTCAGCGGCCTTCGTGACGGCGATTTCGCGTTCGCCGCGCGACAACATCTCGACTGGCATGGGACAACGGTGATCCGGGGCAGCAAGCTCTTCTACACGTGTACGGCCGGTCCGGATCTCGACCTGGTTTCGTACGTCTTGGAACCCGACGACCTGATCAAACGGATGCGGAGCTTCGCCTTCGCCTATGTGTTCGTCGAACGTGAGAATCACGTAGGTACCGCGGAAGACGACTGGCTTCGTGACTATCTCTCGACGGGCGATGACTATCGGCTCGTGGAGACCTACCCGTTTCAAGCCGTCGTTCACGACCGGCCCGCACGGATCACGATTGACGTCTACGAACTGGCGGCGCCGCTGACGCGCACCGTCGACTACTTCGACATCCCCATGCCACGTACCGGGTCACCGATACGCGTGGATCTTACCAGGAGCGTTGCACTTGCGACCGACGAATAGGGTGATGCCGGCGAAAGAATCAGCAACGGCAAAGGAGTCGGACG
>CBDUZY010000579.1:0-2314 GCA_965371825.1 uncultured bacterium | reverse complement strand
ATTCTACTGCGTGAAGACTTTTTAGTTACAGCGCCGTTTCTTTTCCCCTCGAGTCACCTTCAGTCCCCTGGAGTTCTCCCCAGTCTTGGAGATATTTTGGAGACGGATCCCACAAGAGTTGCCGTGTGGCGACATACAGGCCGCGCGCTCTCACCCCCAAATCATGGTATCGTGCACACGGACATCGCCGTCGTGCTGATGCCAGAGCAAGCGCTAGTCGCCGGAAAGGCGCTTCGCCTGCACCAATTCGGCATGAGCTATTTGGCGGTCGCGAGGAAGCTCAACGTAACCGACAAGACGGTGGCAAAGGCCATCGCTTGGCTTCGGCGCATCCAGCAAGACTTGGTTTTCTGAGACGAACTACCCAGTCAAGCCCCCTGAAGTCGGCGACTTTGGCTACCAGTCCCCGGGAGCGACTCCGGGTTCATCGAACCCCGCAATACCCCAAGATCTCCTATCTCACATTGTCAAAGCGAGTTACACAGTTCTTCAATGGCCTTGTTTCACAAGATGAGTGTTTCTGCAAATCGAAGGTTGATTATCTGCCAATATTTGGTTAATATTTCACCATGCTTCGGAGAAATATTTCAGATGGTCTCAGGACCGCATTGTCCGACACACCTGTTGTCTTGCTGAACGGGGCGAGACAGACCGGCAAGACCACGCTGGCCCGCAGATTGGCAAAAGAACGTTCCATTCCCTTCTATACGCTGGACGACGTTGCTACATTGTCCGCGGCTGCCGAAGACCCGGTTGGTTTTCTCAGAGGTCTGGGACACGCTGCCGTCATCGACGAGGTACAGAAGGTACCTGCGCTTTTCCCGGCCATCAAAGCAGAGGTGGATACGAACCGAAAACCGGGGCGTTTCCTTCTTACGGGTTCGGCAAACGTATTCATGCTGCCAAAACTCTCGGAATCGCTCGCCGGGCGCATGGAGATTGTGACGTTGTGGCCGTTGTCGCAGGGTGAACTGCGCCGCCGCCGCGAACGATTTATTGACTGTGTTTTCGCCTCAAAGCTGCCCGAGCTGTCGCATGGCAAACCGACGGATCGTGCCTACGATAAAATCATGGTGCGTGGCGGATTTCCCGAAACGCTTCAAAGAACCTCGACGTCGCGACTCGACGCGTGGTTTCGGTCTTACGTGACCGCGATTGTGCAAAAGGACATTCGTGATCTGGCGAGTATCGCCGCGCTTACAGAGATGCCGAAACTACTATCGTTGCTTGCCTCGAGGACCGGGGAACTGATGAATGTTTCGGAGTTGTCGCGTGGCGTCAAGATTCCGCATACGACTCTCAAAAGATATTTGGGTTTGTTGGAAACGACGTTCCTTCTGGCTCCGCTACTGCCATGGTCGGCCAACATAGGAAAGCGACTCACCAAATCTCCCAAAATACATCTTGTTGATTCAGGCTTGGCTTCGCACTTGATTGGAATCACCGAAGACAGGCTTCAACGTGATACAGTGATGAGGGGACATCTTCTTGAGTCTTTCGTAGTGACGGAACTGCGGAAGCAAATATCCTGGTCTGAATTTCGGGTCGAAATCTACCATTTCAGGACCGTTGCTGGCCGGGAAGTTGATGTGGTGCTGGAAGACAATCAAGGTCGAGTAGTGGGCGTGGAAGTCAAGTCGTCTGCTACAGTAGTCAGAAAGGATTTCCTCGGTCTCGACGCACTATCGGAGGCCGTCGGGAATAAGTTTGTTCGCGGGATCGTTCTTTACAGCGGGAACACTGTCGTACCGTTTGGTGAGCGTATGACAGCGATTCCTATCAGTTCATTGTGGCGAATGAAGTAATCTACGCTCATTTACGACAGTCCTTCGCGGGCCCCCAGCGTGCTGGAGGCTGAGATAGGCGCCAGGAACGACCAGGCGAATGCGAGTCACAAGTACGGGTTAGATACCAAGAAGAACTGGTGGAGGCGCCGGAAATCGAACCCTTATTCCTTACAAACCCTAGCTTAATGATGGCGAACGACTTCGGTTTCTAAGATATGAAAACGTTTGGGTTACCGCGCCGTTTCGAGTCCCGTGGAGTCCCCTCCAGTCCTCTGGAGTCCTCCCCAGTCTTGGAGATATATTGGAGAAGGTAGTTCAGTTCGATACGCAGTCCCGGGCTGACCTGTCTCCCGAGACCGAAGTTGAACCTGAACCGGTCACCGAAAACGTCCTCCAACGATGAGCCGAATGTTACAACAGATAAACCTATTCGAAGGCAGCAAACGCCCCGGCTCAGCGGCGGCGCGTGAGCGCCGTCCGCTGCAACCGGTCGTTAGCTTGTGCTGGTCGGCGAGCCGTTACTTGTC
>CBDUZY010000578.1:0-2324 GCA_965371825.1 uncultured bacterium | reverse complement strand
TACGACACACAGGCACTGCAAAAGCAGCAGGACTGCGCCGGGCCAGTTTACGCGGGGGAGGATGATCGCCGGCAGGCCGGTAGCGGCTGTCGCCAGGTAGATCGTGAGTACGGCGCCGCGCTGGGTCATGCCTCGGCGGACGAGGCGGTGTGAGAAGTGTCGCCAATCGCCGCGAAACGGGCTCTCGCCCAGCCGGAGTCGAAGCGTTACCACGCTGATCACGTCGTACAGCGGCACGGCCAGCACCACGAGCGGAACAGCCACACCCAGCGGCATCAGGTTCTGCCCCGGATCGTAGAACGTCGTCAGGATCGTAAGCACGCTTAACATATACCCGACGACGAGACTGCCCGCGTCGCCCATGAAGATCGTGGCCGGCGAGAAGTTGAACACCAGCAGTCCCAGCAGAGAGCCCACCATGACCCAGGCCATGACCGGCACGAAGACCTGCCCGGTGCCGGCCGACGTGACGGCGAAGATTGCGGCGGCGATCGCGGCGACGCCCGCGCTGAGACCGTCCATGTTGTCCAGGAAGTTGAACGCGTTGGTGATGACCACGATCCAGAGGACCGTGACGGCTATGGAAAGCGGCGCGGGCAATGCCTCGACCGCCCGAATGCCCATCGGCCAGGCGATCACCAAGGCGACTACGACCTGGGCGATGAACTTCGGCGCCGGACCGAGCGCCCGGCGGTCGTCGATCAGCCCGACGACGTGCAACACGAACGCCCCGCCGGCGATGGCCAGCACAACCGGCAGCTTCGACGCGATTCCCTCGAGGTGAGTTTGCACCACAGGCGGCAGCCACTCCGGCGGCGCGGCGTCTCGCAGGAACCAGGCCAGCGCCGAGCCGACCAGAATCGGCACCCAGATCGAAATGAAAAGGGCGATGCCGCCGCCGAGGGCGACGGGCGTCCCGTGCCGCTTGTGCCCGCTGGGGCGGTCGACGAACTCCACCCGGCGAGCCCATCCCCGCACGAGGAACGTGGCTAGCACCGAGAGCACGAACGCTCCGCCGGCGGCGATCGGAATCAACCAGTACACGATGGGCCAGTCTAATGCACGAACTTGTATCTTTCCAACGGCGACACCGCGGGCGGACCTCTTGGGGACAATCCCCAAACGGACGTTCCGTTGCCCCGCGCGGGCTCCCGACTGCGTCGGGGCATGTTCCGCCCGCAGCTTGGGCCGGGTTTGGGTTACGTTCTTTGCATACGCCACCGCGGTGCGTCGAGTTCGGCCGCGCCGCCCTCCGAAACGGCCGATTTGTACATTTGCGCCGCAACCCCTGGAGCAGCCGGCCATCCCACGGTACGATCAGCCTCGTCAAGAATGCAACTGTTGCGATAGGTGACCGGCTGTCGGGAGAATCGAAATGCGAAGAATCATGTGTCTGATAGCGTGCTGTTGTCTGGGTTCGATCGTCCTTGCCGGCGAGCCCAAAGACAAGGGCGGTAAGCTGACCGACCCCAAGGAGATCCTCAGGCGTGCCGAGAAGACGGTCAAAGAGGTCAAGCTGGTCAAGTACAAGGCGAGCTACAAGGGGACCAAGTGGGCCCGTCAATTCGTACCGGACATGGAGGTGAGAGCTTTAGCGGGTCAACCGGCGGAGTTCGACGTGCCGAGGTTCTACTGCAACGGCACCGTCACGAAGATTAAACCCGCCGAGAGTGAAGAGGCTGCGTCCGGTGATCAGGCCGCCTCGGATGACAAGTCCGCGGCCGCAGAGAAGGCTCCTGAAACCGAAACGGTCCGCATCAACCTCGGATGCGACGGCGACCAGTACTTCCTGATTGACGTGATGACGATGATGATCCATCGAGATATGGACCCGGCGGTTCTGGGTACGAGGGGGAGCGACGTGCGGCGCATATTCATTGCCCCGGACGCGTTCGAGAACGCCCTGAAGTCCGAGGAGATCGAGCTGAAGGGCGAGATCACGATTGGCGGCGAACCGTGTTACGAAATCCACGCGAAGGTCGACGCCGGGCCGCAGCAGGGCGAGGTGTGGGCTGTCTCGATCAAGGACTTCTACCCTCGCCACGTGAAGCGCATGTATAAGATGCCGGACTACGGCGACGAGATCGGTACGACGGAACTGACCATCACGGAGTTGACGATCAACCCGAATCTCGGAGACAACCCGTTCAGGCCCGTGGTTCCGGCCGGGTTCCAGAAGACCGACGAATTCGCGCCGTGATCGCGATCGCTCGTCGCCGGCTCACGCCCGCGATAATCCCATAGCACTACTGGGGTGCATGGGAAAGAGGGCGGAGAGACCAGCGGCATCCAAAACTGCATGGACAACCGCCTCGGCGAACACG
>CBDUZY010000577.1:0-2332 GCA_965371825.1 uncultured bacterium | reverse complement strand
CCCCGATACATAGTCAGCCAGGTGGAACTAGACACGGATGATATCGATCAGGCTACCCTCGAATTGTCTGATCGCGTGCGCGCCGACGAGTTCATGGCCTTCGTTATCATCGGGCCGGATGTCGTCTCGCCGGGCGATGACCCCGCGCGAGCGGCGGTCAAGTACCATTCCAACAGCCCGACTTACGAGGACATCCAGGAGTGGTTGCGCCACCCGATCAACGATCGCGTTCGAGAGCTTCGCTTCGCCACGGCCGGTCTCGATCCGGAAGTAGTAGCAACAGCTACCAAATGGGTTGGGGTCCAGAACCTGGGGCTCGTCAAGCTGGACGAGGAGGGGGAAGTCACCAAGGCCGCGGCGACCAACAGGCTCGCCAACTTCTTTGTTCCCATGGGTCTGATGATGCTCATGGTCATGGTGGTTCTGATCAGCGCGTCTCCGTTGATGCAGAGCGTGCTCGAGGAGAAGACGCTTCGGATCGCCGAGGTGTTGCTCGGATCGATCCCGCCGTTTCAATTGATGATGGGTAAGTTGCTCGGGACGGTCGGCGTGTCGATGACGATTGCGACGGTGTATCTCGTGGCCGCATACGTCGGAATCCACCAGGCGGGATTCGGCGAGTTCTTCCCCGCTCACGTTATCTGGTGGTTCGTCTTGTTCCAGGCGTTGGCGGTCTTGATGTACGGTTCGCTGTTCACCGCGATCGGCGCCGCGGTTAGCGATCTGAAAGAGGCCCAGAATCTGATGATGCCCGTGATGGTCATGGTCTGGTTGCCGATGGTCGTTTGGATGAACGTGGTGAAGGAGCCTTCATCCACGATGGCGCTGGGCATGTCGCTTATTCCACCGGCGACGCCCATGCTCATGATCATCCGACAGGCCGTCCCCCCCGGGATTCCCGTTTGGCAGCCACTACTCGGTGCCGTGGGCATGATTCTCACGACGCTCCTGTTCGTGTTTGCCTCCGGGCGAATCTTCCGCGTCGGCATTCTCATGCAGGGCAAGGGCGCCAAGGTCGGCGAGATGCTCCGCTGGGTGATACGGGGGTGACCGGCGGTATCTTTGCGGCTTCCGCGCCCGACGGGCCCGTCCTTTGGTGCCCGGCCGGCAAGCTCCCATCAGGGCTGAGACGGCGCCCTCGGCGAAATATGCGCGTCGGCGTTCGCCTTTTTCTCCGGTGTCGACTCCCACCGGCCCGATAGGGCTACAACTTGGGGATGCGGCGACCGACGGCCCAAGATAGCGGGTTTGACGGGTCGCCGAATGTTGCGAAAAAACTCCCCGGATTTTTGTTGACGTTTGGGTTTCGTTCGGCTAGATTACTACCGAACAGGTGGCAAACGGATTTGTGGCAATGAGAATCGCTCGAGTGGCGACGAGCTGTGGGCGGGTCGGGCGGACGGAACCGCGGCGGTCCCAAACGATTGATGACGGACTTCCGCTGTGTGTTTTCGGTCCCGGGGGCCTTTATCGGACCGCGTGGCTCCCGGGGCCTCCCTCACCGGCGGGAGGTCGAAGGCAGAGGACCGTACGAGTAGCGCTCGGCGAGCCGGCGGGCTCTACGGAGTGCCGCTCACGGGGCGTTGTCTTCTGGTGGTCATGCCTGCGGGATGCACTCGCCGGTGCGCGCGAGACGGCGGAGTGCGACGCCAAGCTCCGGCGGCTGTCCTCGAGCGATGCGCTGCCGCTGGTTGCGACCGGCCCGGAAGGTCTCGCCCGATTCGTGGAGGAGTTGAACGATGGCCCGAACGAGAAAGCTCATCACGAGCGAAGCAGATTGCTTGACGCCGCGGCAGATCGAAATCCTGATGCTGATCCGCGACGGTCGGCGACGGAATGGTTATTCCCCGACCTTGCAGGAAATCGCCGACGTGCTCGAAATCAGCAAGATCACGGTCTTCGAGCACGTCGAAGCCCTTCTCAAAAAAGGCATGCTCACGCGGCGTTCGAACAGGGCGCGCTCTTTGGCCTTGACGTCCTCGGCCCGGCTGCCTGACGAGCGCCCGACGCTGCTGCCGCTGGTTGGGCGGATCGCGGCCGGGGCGCCTATCGAAGCCATTGAAAGGCCGGATTCCGTTGACCTCGAGGAGGTATTCACCAGTCGTTATCCCGTCGGCGTGCTCGAGGTTACCGGCGACAGCATGATTGACGAGCAGATCCGCGACGGCGACTGGGTCGTCTACGAGCAGCGCTCGAACCCCCGGAACGGAGACACGGTCGTCGCCCTGGTCGGCGGTGAGGAGGCGACGCTCAAGAAGTTCTACAAGGAAAAGAACCGTGTCCGCCTTCAACCGGCCAACCCCAAGTACAAGCCGATCTACACGCGGGACGT
>CBDUZY010000576.1:0-2350 GCA_965371825.1 uncultured bacterium | reverse complement strand
CCGCGTCTCAGGACGACCTCGGGCACGTCCCAACCGCCGATCATCTCGTACTCGAGGTGATCGATGATGTAGTCGTAGATCTTCCGGGCGATCCAGTATGGGTTCGCCTCGTCGCCGACGATCTTCTTGGATAGCTCCTGGATGTAAGGGCTCTCGACGCGATACCGCGAACCGTCGACCGTGTACTTCTCGCGGATGTCGCGCGGAATGTCGTCGAGCGTTCCGGCTTTTTCGGGGATGATCATGTAGCGGATGGCTGATACCTCGGCGTCGACGTTGTAGGTCAGCGCAGCCTTGGTTCCGGCGGGCACACTCCCGAGCTCGAACACCGCGCACGGCTGATTCCATTTGTCATCGGCCAGCCTCGACGGCAGCGTGGAGAAGTTGAGTTCCGACAGCAGCTTCTGGTTGGGAAGCTCGACGGGGACAGCTACGTTCAGCGTCAGGTCCATTACGGCGCCGGGGCCGTAGTTGTTAAGCGCCCAGAGGTATTCCACGCGCGCCCGCCGCTTGTCCGAAAGGCGGTACATCGGATCGTCTTGGATCACGAGCTTGTAGACCTTGTTCGTCTGGAAGTCGACGTTGAAGAGATGTCCATCGAGCCAGGCGATGCCCTCGGGGTAGGGGCCCGGCGAGGGAAGTATCGAGATGACCTTGCCGTGCTTGGGGTCGACCATGTACAACTCGTTTTTGATTCGGTCACTTACCCAAAGGTACTTGCCGTCGTGGGCTAGGCACCTACTGGACCTCTCGGGAACGGGGAAGTAGCCCAGGATCGTTCCGTCGTCGGGCATGACCTTGTAGATCTTGTCGCGGGCCAGGATGAACAGCGTTCCATCCGCGTACGCGAGGCCCGACGCCCTCGAGTTAGGCGCCTGGAAAGTGCTCTCCACGACGCCGGTCTCGAGGTTCACGGCGAAGACGCCGCCCGTGTTGTCGTCGCAAACGAAGAGCTTGTCCTGCGCATAGGTGAGCCCGTGCGGCTTTAGCGTCGGTGCGTCGAGGGTCCGGATCACGGTTCCGTCGGCGTGGTCGATCTCGTAGATCTTCGCGTTTCGCCAATCAGCGACGAAGAGGTGTTTCCCGTCAGTAGCGAGCCCGGCCGGGTACTTGGAGGGGGCATCGAACGATGAAACCACGTCGCCGGGTGCCCCGCGAGCCGGCTCCGATAACACCGAGAATAGAGCAATCAAGGCGAACACGAGCGAATTGCGAGCTACAGCCCTCATGACTAGCCTCCCATCGAAATGCCACCGACAATCACGCCTTCGAGCAACAGGCGCTGAAGCGCCACCGCGTGCATTATGATCGAGCCGGCCGGGCACGCAAGGACGTCGAAACGTCCTGCGCCTTGCGTTGCGCTTCCCTTGGAATATGCTGGCGGTTTTCGCGGCGGCTTGCGGTGCATCGCTCACCGCAGGTTCGCCCTGTTTTCGCCCTACGAGCGAGGTTTTTGTACACCGCTGAGAGTGAGTCAAGATGACGGACAAGTACGCGGTCGATGCGCCGCTTAGTGGAATTCGCGTCCTCGATCTGTCGAGGATTCTAGCCGGTCCGTACTGCACGATGATGCTCGGCGACCTGGGGGCCGACGTCCTCAAGGTGGAACGGCCGGGTTCCGGCGACGACACGCGAACCTGGGGACCACCGTTTTCCGGTGGCGAAAGCGCCTACTACCTTTGCTGCAACCGCAACAAGAGGTCCATCGCCGTCGACCTGAAGAACCCCAAGGGATGTGACCTCATCAGGGAGCTTGCGAAATCGTCCGACGTTATGGTCGAGAACTTCACGCCCGGACTGATGAAGAAGTTCGGTCTGGACTACGAGACGCTTCGGGAGATCAATCCGCGACTGGTCTACTGCGCGATCAGCGCGTACGGACAGGACGGGCCGTATCGAGACAGGCCCGGATACGACATGGTCCTCTCGGCTGTCGGTGGGCTGATGTGGATTACCGGCGAGCGGGACGGCGATCCCTGCAAGGTCGGCGTAGCCATCACGGATGTCGTCACGGGTGTGCACGCGTCGGGGGCGATCATGGCCTCTCTCTTGTGGCGCGAGCGCAGCGGTCGAGGTCAGTACATCGACTGCAGCTTGCTCGATGTGCAGGTTGCGGCTCTCGCCAACATCGCGAGCAACTACCTCGTGGCCGGTAAGGAGGCGACGCGTTGGGGGACGGCACACGAGTCGATCATCCCCTACCAAGTCTTTCATACCAAGGACCGCCCGATTGCCATCGCCGTGGCGAACCAGAAGCTATGGGTCAACTTCTGCAAGGCGGTCGGCAAGGAGGCGTGGATTGACGATCCGCGATTCGAGTCGAATCCGAAACGGGTCGAGAACCGCGAGA
>CBDUZY010000575.1:0-2359 GCA_965371825.1 uncultured bacterium | reverse complement strand
CGACTGGCGCACCGCTCATGCGATGAGCGTGCTCGGCGCGGCGCTGACCGGGCAGGGTAGGTTCAACGAGGCCGAGCCGCTGTTGCTCGACGGCTACACGCAGTTGGATGACTGCCCAGAGACGATGCCTGCGATACCACGCGGCAAGCAAATCCGCGAGGCCCTCAATCGCATCATCGATCTCTACGAAGCGTGGGATAAACCCGCCAAGGCGGCGGAGTATCGGGCGATGTTACCTGCGGGCGATGAATCGAGCACGGGCGAAGGCGAAAGGCCGCAGCCATGAGCTTTATCAACGACAACGACATAGAAGAGATCTTCAATACCTCTCGGCAGATCGGTGACCCGACCGAGCGCGCCTCGTACCTAGACCGTGCCTGCGGAAAGGACGCGGTACTCCGTGCCCGCGTTGACAAGCTGCTAGCTGCGCTGGACGAGGTTGGGAGCTTCTTGGACGTCGAAACACGCTGCCGGGCCAGCGTTGGCGATGGTGAGGGAGGAGGGCACGGCAACGCGGCTGCCAACGGATCCGGGCGGGCAAGAACCATGACCTTACGGGGGGGTGAGCGTCTCGGCCCGTATGAGATCATCGCAGCGCTCGGTGCGGGCGGGATGGGGGAGGTCTACCGCGCGAAAGACATACGCCTTGACCGGGAGGTGGCCGTCAAGGTTCTTCCGGAACATCTCAGCGGTGATCCGCGCGCACTCAAGCGATTCGAGCGTGAGGCGAAGGCGGTCGCCGCTCTGTCCCACCCTAACATCCTTGCTGTCTACGACGTGGGGACCGAGGGGGAAACATCATACGTCGTGATGGAGCTACTGGAAGGGCAGAGTCTTCGAGAACGTATCCGTGGTGCCCCTCTTCCCTGGCGCAAGGCAGCGGAGGTAGGCGCGGGAATCGCCGACGGGCTTGCGGCTGCTCACAGCAAGGGCGTCATTCATCGCGATCTCAAGCCGGACAACATCTTCCTCACAAGGGACGGTGTCCTGAAGATCCTCGACTTCGGCGTAGCGCACATGGACAGACCAGTCACACCCGAGGGTCAGGTCGGTCTACCCACGATCACAGTCGACACGGAGCCCGGCGCCGTACTGGGAACACCTGTCTACATGTCGCCAGAGCAGGTCCGCGGCCAACCGGTCGATGCCCGCAGCGACATCTTCTCATTCGGATGCGTGCTCTACGAACTGGTGACCGGCAATCGTGCTTTCGCCCGCAAGACTCCTGCTGACATTACGGCCGCGATCCTCAATGAAGAGCCGCCCGAGATCATCGAGACAGCGAAAGGGGTGCCTCCCGAGTTTGATCGAGTCGTCCGGCACTGCCTGGAGAAGAGACCGGAAGACCGGTTTCAGTCGGCGCGCGACCTAGCGTTCGACTTGAAAGCCGTCCTGAGCGACTCCGGCCTTTCGAAGGCCGTCCAGGCTGCCGGCGGGCGGCAGTCGCGTACATCTCTTTGGATGGCGACGGGTGCCGTCGTCGTTGCGGTCGTTGCTTTGCTCGTCGGCTTAAACCCGGGTGGCTGGCGGGACTGGCTTCTTAGTCGCCCACAGACGCCAACGATTACTTCACTCGCGGTCCTTCCCTTGGAGAACCTCTCTGGTGATCCCGATCAGGAGTACTTCGCTGACGGGATGACCGGGGAGCTCATCACGGCCCTTGGGAAGATCAGGGCCCTCAAAGTCATTTCTCGCATGTCGGTGATGCAGTACAAAGCCACTGACAAGGCCCCCAGCAAGATCGCTCGCGAACTCAACGTGGACGCGCTGGTTGAAGGAACGGTTACGCGCTCCGGCGACCGGGTCCGGATCGCTGCGAATCTAATCAACGCGGCTACGTCCGAGCAACTTTGGGGCGACAGCTACGAGCGTGAGCTTCGCGACATTCTGGCATTGCAGAACGAGGTGGCGCGCGCGATTGCGAAGGAGATCAAGGTCAAGCTGACGCCGCAGGAGAAGGCGCGCCTCACCAGCACTAAACAGGTCAGCCCCGAGGCCCACGAGGCTTATCTCAAAGGCCGCTACTGGTGGAACAAACGCACCGAAGAGGGCCTGAACAGGAGCCTTACATTCTTTCGAGAAGCGATCGATCTGGACCCGACCTTTGCACTGAGTTATGCCGGGATCGCGGACGCTTACGTGGTCATGGGAAGCTGGAATATCCTTCCACCTCACGAGGCATATCCAAAGGCGAAGGCAGCAGCGACCAAGGGCTTGGAGATAGACGAGACACTCGCTGAAGCGCACGCCTCGCTGGCCGCCGTCGCGAAGGACTACGACTGGGACTTCTCAGGGGCCGAGAGAGAATTCAAGAGGGCGATACAGCTCAACCCCGGCTATGCCACAGCTCACCAGTGGT